>NZ_JBHXTO010000001.1:0-203114 GCF_042677425.1 Streptomyces sp. NPDC127119
CCCGGCTGCCCCCCTCCCTCCTCGCCGCGTGCGGGGTCCCACCGCCGCCTCGGGGGGCGGAGGGGGCGGGCGTCCACCGCGCCCGGCCCCGGAGGCACCGCACAGCTCTGTGAGGGCGCGGGGAAGCGCGCAGGGCATTGCCTCCACCCGTGGGTGGAGATCAGCGGTCGCCGGGATCCACCCACGATCCACCCCTGCTCCGATCCGCGGACCGGCGCGTTTCCGTAGCGTCGAAGGCGTCGGCAGCACTCGCTGCCGGCGCCTTCCTTCCTCGCTCACGGAGGCCGTGATGTCCGGGCTTGTCGATGTCCTGGCGATTGTCGCCGTAGTCGTCCTGGTGATCGCCCGCCAGTTCCGCCCCCGGCAGTTGGACGCGGACAGGCGCTGGTGGGTCGTGCCCGGGGTGCTCGTCTTTCTCGCCGTGCGCGAGCCCGGCCTGCTGGATCCAGGCCATCGGACCGCATCCGCTCTCCTGCTCGGCGTCGAACTCCTCGTCGCCCTGGTCACCGGCCTCGGCTGGGCATGGACCACCCGCATCTGGGCCATGCCGGACGGAGAGGTGTGGAGCAAGGGCACCAAAGCCGGCGTCGGCGTCTGGATCACCGGCATAGCCCTGCGCACGGGCCTGGTCGGCCTCGGCGCCGCGTTCGGCCTCCACCAGAACACCTCGGCGCTCCTTCTCGGGCTCGCTCTGACGCTGCTCGTCCGCTCCGGCATCCTGGCCTGGCGGGCGCAGGGACTGCGTCCGGCGACCGGGCGGAGCGCGGCCTACGGTGCGGACGGGCCGCGCACCTTGCGGAAGGAGCACGTGTGACGGAGAACGTCTGGCAGCGCTGGCCCTCCCGCGAGGCGCTCTCCGGAGCGGGGGTGCACAGGGCCCGGCACGCGCTCACGCTGGCCTCGCGCATCCTCGCCGTCGGGATTCTCCTGGTGGCGGCCTTCAAGGACAGCGACCTGCACGGCTGGGGTGTCGCGGCAGCCGTCCTGGGAGTCCTCGCGTGCGGATTCGGCGTCTGGGGCTTCACGAGGACCACGCTCGACCACCGGCTCCTGCCCTCCCTCGGGCTGCTGGCCCTGCTGTTCGCCGCCGCCGTGGTGGCGCACGGTGTCGGGCTCCGGACGCCCGCACTCGTCCTGTGGTGCGTATGCGGCGTCATCGCGATGGAGCGGTTGCCCCTGCTGGCCGCACTCCCCGCCACCTGCGCGGCGCTGGGGGCGTACGCGGTCGTCAATCACGACGGCCTGCTGCCCACCGTGGCCACGACAGGAGGGATCGCCCTGGCCGGCTACGTGCTCCGGCTGGACGCCGAGGCCCGGGGCAGCACCCAGCGGTTGCTCACCCAGGAGCGTGCGGCGCGGGCGGCCGAGGCGGAGTCCGCGGCACTGGCGGAGCGGGCCCGGATCGCGCGGGAGATCCACGACGTACTGGCGCACAGTCTCTCCGCCCAGCTCGTGCACCTGGAGGCGGCCCGGCTGCTGATCGAGGGAGGAGGAGAGAAGGACCAGGTCCTCGACCGTGTCGTGGACGCGCGAAGAATGGCCCGTGAAGGGCTCGCCGAGACCAGGCAGGCGCTTTCCGCCCTGCGCGGTGAGCTGTCTCCGCTGGAGGAGTTCCTGAGCGAGCTCGTCGCCGAGTCCGACAGCGCCGACGTCACTGTCACGGGTGAAAAGCGACTGCTGCCGGCCGAGGTGTCCCAAGCGGTCCGCAGAGTCGCCCAGGAGGCGCTGACGAACGTCCGGAAGCATGCGCCGGGCGCCAAGGTCCGCATACGGATGGAGTACGGGCCGCACGAAGTGACCCTGCGCGTACGGGACTCGGGCGCGCCGCCGGGGGAATTCACCCACACCGGCGCCGGATACGGTCTGCTCGGAATGCGGGAGCGGGCCGAGCTGCTGGGCGGCTCGCTGGAGGCCGGGCCGTACGAGGAGGGGTTCGTGGTGACGCTGAAGGTGCCCGTATGACGGAGGAGCACGGTGCCGCGCCGGCCCGTGTCGTGGTGGCGGACGACCAGACGGTGGTGCGGGAGGGCATCGTGATGCTGCTCGGTCTGCTGCCAGGGATCGAGGTCGTCGGTGCGGCCGCCGACGGGTACGAGGCGGTACGGCTGGTGGCCGAGCTGGACCCGGACGTGGTGCTGATGGATTTGCGGATGCCCCGCTGCGACGGAGCCGAGGCGACCAGACGCATCAGGTCCGAGCACCCGAGGACCCAGGTCGTCGTGCTCACCACGTTCGGGGACGACGAGTCGCTGTTTCCCGCTCTGCGGGCGGGTGCCCGCGGCTATCTCACCAAGGACGCGAGCGGCGACGAGATCGTCAGAGCCGTGCGGAGCGTGCTGTCCGGGGGCGCGGGACTCTCGCCGGTCATCCAGCGGCGTTTGCTGGAGCGACTGTCGGAACCGGAGGCCGTCGTGCCCGCGCAGGAGACTCCGGACGGGCTGACCCTGCGGGAGAAGGAGGTGCTGGTGCTGATCGCCGAGGGTCTGAGCAACCAGGAGATCGCCCGCAGGCTGCAAGTGTCCACGGCCACGGTGAAGACCCACATCAACAACCTCTTCGCCAAGACGGGACTCAAGGGTCGTGCTCAAGCCGTCCGTTACGCCTTCGGGAAAGGACTTGTGCGGCCACCAGGGGGGTGAGTCACCTGATGGGGTGAAGTGCGGGGAGAGAAGAGTCAGGGATCTTCCCGTTCTGTCCATCCTTGGGCACGCGGCCGAAACGGGCGGCGGACAAGGAGAGTTCGGTGGAGAAGCACGACGGTCCCGACCCCGGACAGGTCCGGATCGACGACCCCTGGTACGACGCGCTCGCCTCCGGGTGGGGCGAGTTGGACGGTACGGGTGCGCCCGCTCCCGTTGTGCCGCCCGCGCGCGGGGAGCGGGAGGACCTCAGCGCGCGCGCCGCCGACGTCTATCTGGAGGTGCAGCGCAGTGCCGCCTTCCAGGAGGTGCGCAGCCGGTATCGGCGGTTCGTGATTCCCGCCGTCGCGGTGTTCTTCACCTGGTACGTGGCGTATGTCGTGACGGCCACCACGGCGCCGGCCTTCATGGCACGGCCCGTCGTCGGCGCGGTGAACGTGGCGATGGTCGCGGGGCTCGGGCAGTTCCTCACGACGTTCCTCTTCACCTGGGCGTACGCGCGGCACGCGCGGCTGCGCAGGGACTGGGCCGCGCTCGACCTGCGCTGGGACACACAGGAGCTGACGCGCAGCGTCGCGGGCGGTGGGAGGTGACGGGGAACCATCAGACGCTGGCCCTGCTGCTCTTCAGTGTGTTCGTCGCGATCACTCTGGGGATCACGACCTGGGTGAGCCGTCACCGGCACGGTTCGGCGGAGGAGTTCTACGCGGGCGGCCGGCTCTTCTCGCCGATGGAGAATGGTTTTGCCATCGCGGGCGACTACATGTCCGCCGCCTCCTTCCTCGGTATCTCGGGTCTGATCGCGCTCTTCGGCTACGACGGGCTGCTGTACTCGGTGGGCTTCCTGGTCGCGTGGCTGGTCGTCCTCTTCCTGGTCGCCGAACTGGTGCGCAACTGCGGGCGGTTCACGCTCGCCGACGTCGTCGCCGCCCGGATGAGTGAGCGGCCGGTCCGTATCGCGGCGGGAACGTCCTCCGTGACCGTGTCGATCCTGTACCTGGTCGCCCAGATGGTGGGAGCGGGCAGCCTGGTCGCGCTGCTGCTGGGAGGCACGAGCGAGGCGGCACAGACCTGGACGGTCATCGGCGTCGGCGCGCTCATGGTCGTGTACGTGTCGTTCGGCGGGATGCGGGCCACCACATGGATCCAGATCGTCAAGGCGGTCCTGCTCATGGGCGGGGCGATCGCGTTGACCGTGCTCGTCCTGGTGCGGTTCCACGGGGACTTCGACCAGTTGCTGCGTACGGCGGCGGATCGGAGCGGGCACGGGAAGTCGTTCCTGGCGCCGGGCCTGAAGTACGGCGGTGACTGGACGGCGCGCCTCGACTTCATCAGCCTGGGACTGGCCCTGGTGCTCGGCACGGCGGGCCTGCCGCACATCCTGTCGCGCTTCTACACCGTGCCGACCGCCCGTGCCGCCCGTCGCTCCGTCGTCTGGTCGATCGGGCTGATCGGCGGGTTCTACCTGATGACGATCGTGCTGGGGTTCGGTGCGGCGGCGATCGTCGGCCCCGAGGCCGTACGCGGATCGAACGCGGCCGGGAACACGGCGGTTCCGCTACTGGCGCTCGATCTGGGCGGCGGAGCCGCGTCCACTGGAGGAACGGTTCTTTTTGCGATCGTCGCGGCGATCGCCTTCGCCACGATCCTCGCGGTGGTCGCCGGCATCACGCTCGCCTCCTCGGCTTCCGTGGCACACGACCTCTATGCGTCGCTACGGCGACGGCGCGCCAAGCCGCGCAGCGAGGTCGCCGTGGCGCGCGTCGCCGCGGTCGGGGTCGGCGTCGTGGCCATCGCGCTCGGTCTGCTGGCGCGCGACCTCAATGTGGCGTTCCTGGTGGGACTGGCCTTCGCGGTCGCCGCGTCGGCGAACCTGCCCGTCCTGCTGTACTCGCTGTTCTGGCGGAACTTCACGACGCGCGGCGCGGTGTGGTCCGTGTACGGGGGCCTGGTGCCCGCCCTGGTGCTCGTGGTGCTGTCGCCCGTGGTGTCGGGCAGTCCCGGTTCGCTGTTCCCGGGCGTCGACCTCCAGTACTTCCCGCTGGACAATCCGGGCCTGGTGTCCATTCCGTTGGGCTTCTTCGCGGGCTGGCTCGGCACGATCACGTCGACGGAGGCGCCGGACGAGGCCAAACACGCGGAGACGGAGGTGCGGGCGCTCACGGGGGCGGGGGCGGTCTGAGACGCCGTGGGGGTTCTCCTCAGGTTCGGGTCGCCCAGACATAGCGGTGTTCGGGGCGGCCCGCGTCGCCGTACTTCAGGCTCAGGGTGGCCCGGCCGGTGCGCTCCAGCAGCTTCAGATAGCGTTGGGCGGTCTGCCGGCTGAGGCCCGTCCGGTCGGCGATCTCCTGGGCGGACAGGGGGCTTTCCGCGGTCACCAGAGCCTGGCGCACCGCCTCCGCGGTGGTGGGGGAGTGCCCTTTGGGCAGGTCCGGTTCCGTGCCCGTGGAGAGGGCGCCGAAGATCTTGTCGACCTCTGCCTGCTCGGCCTCGCCGCCGCCGTCGAGGGTGCGACGCAGTTCGGCGTACGCCTCAAGCTTCGCGCGGAGCCCGGCGAAGGCGAACGGCTTCACCAGGTACTGCAGAGCGCCCTGCCGCATCGCCGCCTGGACCGTGGTGATGTCACGGGCCGCCGTCACCATGATCACGTCGGCCTGGAGGCCCCGCCTCCGCATCTCCTGGACGACCGCCAGACCCGTCTCGTCGGGCAGGTAGTGGTCGAGCAGCACCAGATCCAGCCGGGGCAGCGCCTCCAGCTGCCGCAGGGCCTCCGCCGCGGAATGCGCCTCGGCCGCGACATGGAAACCCGCGACCTTCTCGACGTAGGCGGCGTTGACCCGGGCGACCCGGACGTCGTCGTCCACGACCAGTACCTCGATCATCGCGGCTCCTCCTTGGTGGTCGTGGCGGATCTCTCCGGTACGGAGCCGGGTTCCGGCCCGGATGGCGGTGCCGGTTCCGCGAGGGCTTCCGGCAGCACGATCGTGAATTCCGCGCCTCCGCCCTCCGCCTGCGCGACCTGTGCGCTGCCACCCTGCCGTTCGGCGAGCCGGCGCACCAGCGACAGGCCGATCCCGCGCTCCCGGTGGGCCGGCGGTTCCTTGGTGGACCAGCC
Source organism: Streptomyces sp. NPDC127119 (assembly GCF_042677425.1). Lineage (NCBI taxonomy): Bacteria > Bacillati > Actinomycetota > Actinomycetes > Kitasatosporales > Streptomycetaceae > Streptomyces > Streptomyces sp. NPDC127119. Next base: position 5,755 of record NZ_JBHXTO010000001.1, read on the forward strand.
GTCCGTGAAGATCAACTCACGTTGCCCGGCGGGGACCCCCGGCCCGGTGTCCCGCACCTTGAGCACGGCCGTACGTCCCTCCGCGCGCAATTCGACCTCCACGCGTGCGTGGAAGGTGCCCGCGACGGCGTCGAGCGCGTTGTCGACGAGGTTCCCGACGATCGTGACCAGCCCCCGGGCATCGATCAGCCGGTCGGGAAACAGTGTCCTGTCGGAGACCGTCAGGGCCACGGCGCGCTCCGCCGCGACGGTGGCCTTGCCCACCAGAAGAGCGGCGAGCAGCGGGTCGTGGATCTTCTCGGTGATCTGTTCCGCGGTGGCCCTGTGGTCGCCGACCACCTCGCCGACGAACTCCACGGCGTCGTCGAACATCTCCAGTTCCAGCAGCCCGAGCAGGGTGTGCATCCGGTTGGCGTGCTCGTGGTCCTGGGCGCGCAGGGCGTCGATCAGACCGCGCGTGGAGTCCAGCTCGCGGCCCAGCTGCTCCAGTTCCGTGCGGTCCCGCAGCGTGGCGACGGCGCCGCCGTCGTCGGTGGGCATGCGGTTGGCGACCAGGACCCGCTGCCCGCGGACGGTGAGCAGATCGGTTCCGCTGACACTCCCGGCCAGCACATCGGTCGTACGTCCCTCGCCGAGGGCCGTGTCCAGAGGCTGCCCCACGGCTTCGTCGCCGAGGCCGAGCAGGCGCCGGGCCTCGTCGTTGAGGAGCCGGATCCTGCCCTCGCGGTCCAGCGCGACGACACCCTCCCTGATGCCGTGCAGCATGGCCTCACGTTCCGCCAGAAGTCCGGCGATGTCCGAGAAGGCCAGGTCACGGGTCTGCCGCTGCACCCGCCGTGAGATCAGGTACGCGGCCAGCGCGCCCACCGCCATCGCCCCGCCCGCGTAGGCGAAGAGCCCCGGGATGGCGTGGATGAGGCGGGCCCGCACGCTGTCGTACTCGATACCGACCGAGACCGCGCCGACGATGTCCCCGCCGGCGTCCCGCAGCGGCACCTTGCCGCGTGCCGAGCGGCCCAGCGTGCCGTCGTCGATCTGCATGACCTCCTGGCCCGCCAGCGCCTGCTGGGGGTCGGTGGAGACGCGTCCCCCGATCTCGGCGGGGTTGGTGTGCGACCAGCGCACGCCGCGCATGTCCATGACGACGACATACTCGGCTCCGCTCGCCTTGCGGATACGTTCCGCCTCGGCCTGGACGGGTCCGTCCGTCGAGGGACGCGTCGACGTCAGCTCGTCGGCGAGCTGCGGCTGTGCCGCCGTGGTCTGCGCGATCGCGAGCGCGCGACGCATCGCCTGGTCGTCCAGCTGGTCGCTGAGAGGGGCGAGGAACAGACCCGTCGCGAGTACGGCGACTCCGGCGGCGATCGCCACCTGCATCAGCAGCACCTGCGAGAACATCCGCCTCGGCATGCCGAGGCGGAGTCGTCGAGCAGGGGGAGTGGGGCTCATACCCATGACGGTACGGGGAAGGGTGGGCCGGGCTGGGGACGAAGTGGCGTGGATCTCGTTCGGATGCCGTGGTCAGGCGGGTCGGCGGGTCAACAGGCCGGTGGGTCGGCGGGCCGGCGCATCAGCAGGTCAACGGGTCGCGGGGCTCATGGCGGTCGTAGGCGACAGCTCACGTACCGCCGTCACGTCCATGCGGGCCGGGGAACCGAGAGCCGAGCCGCAGCTCTCCGCACGGGGCGGCGACGAGGCACCCTGGCTGACCGCGACGAGCCAGTTGCGGCCGTCGGTGTGGGCGACCGTCACCTCCCAGTGAGGTGCCTCGCCCTCGGTACGGACCACGCTCAGCGCGCCCGCCGCATCCTCGCGCACGGCTGTACGTACTGCCAGTTCGGCGGCCTGGCCGGGGCGCTCCCAGGCGGAGCTGCCGCGACACCCCTCGGTGACGACACGCCCTTCGCGTACGCCCTGGAGGACCTCCTTCACGGCATGGGCCTCGGCGCGCCCGTACGCGTAACCGAACGGCAGGACGAGGAGCGTGGGTGAGAAGCGGTGGCCCCCCAGGTGCGTGACCTCCCAGGCTCCGGCCACTCCGGAGGCGGCGAGTTCGGCGGCGAGGGGACGGCCGAGCAGGGCACAGCACCGGTCGCGCTTGCCGTTGGTGCATACGAGGGCGAGCGGGTCCCCGTCGTGGGGGCGGCCGTCGAGCCCGGAGTCGAAGGTGCCGGACAGGCCCCTGCCCAGCTCGGCGAAATCAAGTTTGAGCAGTTGCTCGGGGTCCGATGTGCTGGCGCTGTGCAGCCATACGTTTCCCGGAGTGGTGTGGGCCGCGTACACGTGACGCTCGGCGGCCGTGTGACAGTCCGCGTGGCGTCCCGGGCGGCGGATGAGGGCGACGCGGACGCCGGTGCCTTCGACGGCCCGCTGCAGGGCCCGGCCCAGGGCGGGATCCAGATGGCTCGACGTCAGCGCTTCGGCGCCCCAGGGGCCGGGCTGTTCGACCAGCAGCCACGTCCTCGCCGTGGCGGCGGTCCCCGCGAGGGGCTCCTCCAGGTCTCGTGAGACCTTCGCGCACGTACTCACAGAGGTGAGCCTAACCTGACTTGGCTCCTGGTGACTGGTGGGGCCGGTGGTGTCACTGCTCCGGAAGTGGTTGGGGCGGCCGTTCTCCTACGTAGTGTCCGCTCGGGCGCATACGCAGTGGTGCCTCGCCGTACTCCTCCAGGGTGTGGGCGATCCAGCCGGCGGTGCGGGCCACGGCGAAGATCGTCTCGCCTGCCGAGGCCGGCATGCCGGACGAGGCCGTGAGGACGGCGAGGGCCAGGTCGACGTTGGCGTGCAGCGGGACGTGGCGAGCGGTCGTGGTCACGACGTCATGGGCCGCGGCCAGCGCGGGCGCGGCGTCGGGGATGTCCTCCAGGAGGGCGAACAGTGCCCGCGCGCGTGGGTCCTCGCCCGCATAGAGGCGGTGGCCGAGGCCCGGGACGCGGCGCCCCGCGCGCAGTTCGTCGGCGATCACGGGGGCAGCTGTGCCGCGGTCGAGGACATCCAGGAGCATCCGGTGTGCAAGGCCACTGGCTGCCCCGTGGAGGGGGCCTTCTAGTACGCCCAGGCCCGCCGAGACGGCTGCGTACGGATGCGCGCGGGCCGAGGCCGCCACCCGGACCGCCAGTGTCGAGGCCGCCAGGTCGTGGTCGACGAGCAGCGCGAGAGCCGTGTCCAGGGCCCGCAGGGATGCTTCCGAGGCCTCGCGTCCGCTGAGCCGGGCCCACAGGCGATGGGCCAGCGGGCCGTCGTCCCGCTGATCGTGCCTCTTGGGCGGCAGGGCGGCGACGAGCGTGGGGATCAAGGTGCGGGCCGTGCCCAGCACGGACTGTTCCGAAAGGTCGAAACGCAGTGGATCGGCTGCCGCCGCGGCGATGGCGGCCACGCGGAGCCGGTCCGTGGGGCTCGTGTGCTCGGGCAGCGCGTCGACGGCGCGGCGTGCCACTGTGAGGGATTCCCCGGGCGCCGTGAAGGTCGCGCCGGGACGCAGGACGCCTGTCCAGAGCCACTCCGCGACCTCCTCGTAGGAGTGGCGTGCGGCGAGCTCGGTCGCGTCGACACCGCGGAAGTAGTAGCGGTCTTTGTCGATCAAGGTGATCCGGGTGCGGACGGAGAGCGTGCCCGCGGTCGGTGAACTCATCGCCGGTTCACGCCTGTTGCGGCGCGCGAGAGCCTCCACCTCCTGGGGGTCGAAGGTGCTGCCGCGGCCGCCGGGGTTGATCTGGCTGCCGAGTCGGCCACGGCTCACGTACGCGTACACCGTCTCCGGTTTCACGCCGAGCAGCTCGGCGGCTTGGCGGGTGCTGATCCGTCGCTCCTCGCCTTTGCGCGCCGGGGCTTCTTCTTGATCCGTCATGGGCGTCACCGTATCTGTGGGTCATGTATTGATTCAATCAATATTGACAATGAATAAGTCAAGCATGGACAGTCAAATCAAGTTCAGGGAGGCAAGCAATGTCGATCAACCGGGCCGCGAACGGTCGGGACGCGGGCACTTTTGTCGACGTCCCGCGAGGACTCGCGGGCGTCGTCGTCACCGATACCGTGCTGGGTGACGTCAGAGGGGCTGAGGGGTTCTACCACTACCGCCAGTACTCGGCCGTGGAACTCGCGAGGAGCCGCGGCTTCGAGGACGTCTGGCATCTGCTGATGCACGGTGAACTGCCGGACGCGGCGCAGAGTTCCGCCTTCGCCGCGCGCACGGCGGAACTGCGACGGCTGCCCGAGGAGGTGCGGGGGGCGCTGCCCGCGATCGCCGCGGCCAGTGGGCGGGCCGGGGCGATCGCCGGGATGAGGACGGCGTTGTCCCTGTTCGGTGCGGCGCGTGGGTTCCGGCCGGTGTACGACCTCGACGGCGAGCAGCGCCGGGCGGACGCGCTCGCCGCGTCGGCGGCCGTGCCGACGCTGTTGACGGCGCTTCACCGGCTCGGACAGGGCCTTGCTCCGGTCGAGCCGCGTGACGACCTGTCGTATGCCGCCAACTACCTCTACATGATGGCGGGTTCCGAGCCGGAGCCTGGCCGCGTGCGGGCCGTCGAGCAGTACCTGATCTCAACCATTGATCATGGATTCAACGCTTCAACATTCACTGCTCGGGTGATCGCGTCGACGGGGGCTGATGTGGCGGCCTGTCTCGGCGGGGCGGTGGGGGCGCTTTCCGGTCCGCTGCACGGTGGGGCGCCGAGTCGGGCCCTGGACACCCTGGACGCGATCGGGACGCCCGACCGTATCGACTCCTGGATCCGTGAACGGGTTCTGGCGGGCGACCGCATCATGGGCTTCGGTCATCCCGTCTACCGCACCGAGGACCCCCGCTCGCGCATGCTCCGCGAGATCGCCCAGGGCTTCGGCGGCCCGCTGGTGGACTTCGCCGTCGAGGTCGAGCGCCAGGTGGAGGCCATTCTGGCGGAGCTCAAACCAGGTCGTGAGCTGCACACCAACGTGGAGTTCTACGCGGGCGTCGTCATGGAACTCTGCGGCCTCCCGCGCGAGATGTTCACGCCGACGTTCGCGGCGGCACGTGTGGTCGGCTGGAGCGCGAACATCCTGGAACAGGCGGAGGACCCGAAAATCATTCGGCCGGCGGCGCGGTATGTGGGGCCGGGGGCGCCGGTCGGAGTGCCTGCGGTCGCCTGACCGCTTCGGCTACTGCCGCGCTGGGTGCGCATGAGGCCCGGAGCGCCGGTCTGGCGCCGGGCCTTGCGGTGTGTCGTCGAGCAGTGATCGGTTGGTGTGCTGCCCGGTCGGGGACGGCCTTCTACCTGCACCGAGGTGGGGGTGCGGCGAGGCGACGGCTATCACGGAGCGAGTCAGGGGTGGACTCGTCTTCCGTCCGCGGGGTTCAGGCGTCGGGGATATCGGCCTTGGCGCGAATCAAGGTCTCCCGGCTCACCACGACGATGCGTTCGTAGTCGGCACGCGCGGCGTCGGCGGGAAGCTCGGTGTCGAGCGCCGCTGTGGCCTCTGTGCCGATGACAGCGAAATTTCCATCGCTGAGTTCGAAGATGTCGGGGCAGGTCTCGCCGGACACGCTGCCTCGTTCACGAGGAGACGCGCCGATGCGACGCACGATTTTCAAAGGGGATCCCGGTCCTCAGGAGAATAGACAGAAGAGCGGGGCAAATGTAGTCCGTCGGTGCCCCGGGGACGAACCCGGGTCACCGAGGGTACTAGCCCAACTGGCCCTATATTGAAGGTGGTTCACCCACGACCCACCACTCTTCCGTGTCTGCCTCGGTCAGATCGCGGACAAGCCCGTCCACCATTTTCCCTACGCGAGCCTCCTCGGACGAGTCGTCGAGGCTGGCGCGATGGTGTCGGGTGGCCTCCCAGAAATCGCGGAACACACTGCTCTGGCAGAGCACCCGAAGGTGTCCGTGCAGCTCCTGCCAGTTGACGCCTCCGGCGTAGAAGGTGTGCAGAGCGTTCGTGTACAGCGCGTTGGCGAAGAGATACTGGCGTCGCAGCCTGGGGCGTTCGGCGACCGGCGCTGCGCTGAGATCGACGGTGCTCATCACGACGGCCAGTTCTGGGTTGTCCATCGCCTTGCTCAGCAACTGGAGGTGCACGCGCTGCTGCTCCACCCGCAGTCTCATCCTGTTGTACTGACGCTGCTGGAAGGTGAGGACTGCGAGAGTTCCTGCTGTGAACGCGAGTCCCGCCACAGAGGCGGTGCTCAACCCCCGGATCTGCAATTTCCGTGTGGCCATGTCAACCCCCGAATCAGGCGACCGTCCGCCGGTCGTCGGGTGCGGGTCGACAGGGAGCGGACCGGCGAAGCGTTGGGCGGCGCTTGCCGTCTCCCAGCGTGTCGAGCGGTCTGATCGGCTGGGAGGCGGAGAGGCGGCGCACGGAGGTAAGCGCGGGTCGCGCAACTCGGCGCCTTGCCCAACGTGTGCCCCGCGAGCGCCGCTAACAATCGTTCACTTCGGGCGCTTTCCGGGACGGCTCGTATCCTTGGCGGGCATTCGTCCCCCGTCGTGAGAGCCGGTTTGCGAGCCGGAGCACGCAACTGGTGTGAGAGAGGTCGCGTGTCGAGTCAGGCGAGCCCCCAGCAGATCCCGGTCCTCGTCCTCGCCGGGTTCCTCGGCTCCGGGAAGACCACACTGCTCAACCACCTCCTGCATCGAAGCGGAGGCAGTCGTATCGGTGCCATCGTCAATGATTTCGGGGCCATCGAGATCGATGCCATGGCCGTGGCCGGCGCGCTCGGCGACTCCACCGTCTCGCTGGGCAACGGGTGTCTGTGCTGTGCCGTCGACGCCAGTGAACTCGATCTGTATCTGGACCGGCTCGCCCGGCCCTCGTCCCGGATGGACGTGATCGTCATCGAGGCGAGCGGTCTCGCCGAGCCCCAGGAGCTGGTGAAGATGCTCCTGGCCAGCGAGAACCCGCACATCGTCTACGGCGGACTGGTGGAGGTCGTCGACGCCGTCGAGTTCGACGCCACCCGTGAGAAGCATCCCGAGATCGACCGGCACCTCGCCATCGCCGACCTGGTCGTCGTCAACAAGGCGGACCGCGCGCCGGATCCCGACCGTGTGACGGGGCTGGTGCGTACGCTCGCCGACGGTGCCGCCGTCGTATCCGCGTCGTACGGGAGGATCGACCCCGAGTTCCTCTTCGACTGCCGGCCGACCGAGGAGCGTATCGGCCAGCTGTCCTTCGACGACCTGCACCGGCACGAGGACCGTGACCGTGGTGACGGTGGCGCCGACGCGCATCCCGGACATCTGCACTCGGCCTACGAGTCCGTCTCCTTCACCTCCGAAGTACCCCTCGGACCCCGGCGGTTGATGGACTTCCTCGACAGCAGGCCCGACGGTCTGTACCGGATCAAGGGGTACGTCGACTTCGGCGCCGCCGATCCACGTAACCGGTACGCCGTGCACGCGGTGGGGCGGTTCCTGCGTTTCTACCCGGAACCCTGGGCTCCGGGCGAGCGGCTGACCCAGCTCGTGCTCATCGGGTCCGGCATCGACGCCGTCGCGCTCGGCAAGGAACTGGAGGCCTGCAAGGACGACGCCCCACACGCCGACGAGCGCAGCATGTGGGGCGTCCTGCGGTACGTACAGGAGCAGGAGGCAGAGACTGGGTGGGACGACCTGCCGGGCGGCGGTGGCTAGACCGGGCCCGCCACCACCGAGACCGTCTTCGCCAGGGAGACTCCCGAGCCGTCGCGGCGCGGGTCCATCTCCGGCAGCTCAGCGGGCGTTCCGTCCTTCTGCGCGGCCCGTGCGGGGGCGGGGCCCGCCCAGGCCAGGCTCAGGCAGTCCTCGCCCTTCAGGAACCGCTGGCAGCGCACGCCACCTGTGGCGCGGCCCTTGCGCGGGTACTGGTCGAAGGGGGTCAGCTTGGCCGTCGTCTGGACCGAGTCGTCCAGCGTGCCCCGCGAACCCGCCACGGTGAAGACCACCGCGTCCACGGCCGGGTCGACCGCCGTGAACGAGATCACCTTGGCCCCGTCCGTGAGCTTCACACCCGTCATGCCGCCCGCCGGCCGGCCCTGCGGGCGGACCTGGGACGCCTGGTAGCGCAGCAGCTGCGCGTCGTCGGTGATGAAGATCAGGTCCTCCTCGCCGGTGCGCAACTCGGCCCCGCCGACGATCCGGTCACCGTCCTTGAGGGTGATGACCTCCAGCTCCTCCTTGTTCGACGGGTAGTCCGGGACCACGCGCTTGACCACACCCTGCTGGGTGCCGATGGCCAGGCCGGGCGACGACTCGTCGAGCGTCATCAGGCAGACCACCTGCTCGTCGCCCTCCAGGGCCAGGAACTCCGAGATCGGCGCGCCTCCGGAGAGGTTGGGCGCCGAGGCGGTCTCGGGCAGCTGCGGGAGGTCGATGACGTTGAGCCGCAGGAGCCGTCCGCTGGACGTGACCGCGCCGATCTCGCCCTGGGCCGTCGCCGGGACGGCGGAGATGATCAGATCGTGCTTGACGCGCCTGCCCTCGCTCTCCCCGAAGGGGTCACCGTTGGCGGTACGCGCGAGCAGTGCCGTCGACGACAGGAGTACCCGGCACGGGTCGTCCGCCACCTGCAGCGGAACGGCCGTGGTGGCGGAACCGGCCGACTCCAGCAGCACCGTACGCCGGTCGGTGCCGAACTTCTTGGCCACCGCGGCCAGTTCGGCCGACACCAGCTTGCGCAGCTCGGCGTCCGAGTCCAGGATGCCGGTCAGCTCGTCGATCTCGCCGTTGAGGCGGTCGCGCTCGGTCTCCAGCTCGATGCGGTCGAACTTCGTCAGCCGGCGCAGCGGCGTGTCCAGGATGTACTGCGTCTGGATCTCGCTCAGTGAGAAGTGCTCGATCAGGCGCTGCTTGGCCTGGGCCGAGTTCTCACTGGAGCGGATGAGGCGGATGACCTCGTCGATGTCCAGCAGGGCGACGAGCAGGCCCTCGACCAGGTGCAGCCGGTCGCGCTTCTTGGTGCGGCGGAACTCGCTGCGGCGGCGCACGACCTCGAAGCGGTGGTCGAGGTACACCTCCAGCAGTTCCTTGAGGCCGAGCGTGAGCGGCTGGCCGTCCACCAGGGCCACGTTGTTGATGCCGAAGGACTCCTCCATCGGCGTCAGCTTGTAGAGCTGCTCCAGGACCGCTTCCGGTACGAAGCCGTTCTTGACCTCGATGACCAGGCGCAGGCCGTGCGAGCGGTCGGTGAGGTCCTTGACGTCGGCGATGCCCTGCAGCTTCTTCGAGCCGACCAGGTCCTTGATCTTCGCGATCACCTTCTCCGGGCCGACGGTGAAGGGCAGTTCGGTGACGACGAGGCCCTTGCGGCGCGCCGTCACGTTCTCCACGGACACCGTCGCGCGGATCTTGAAGGTGCCGCGACCCGATTCGTACGCGTCCCTGATGCCGGACAGGCCGACGATGCGGCCGCCGGTGGGCAGGTCGGGGCCCGGGACGTACTTCATGAGCGTTTCGAGATCGGCCGCGGGGTGGCGGATCAGATGGCGGGCGGCGGCGATGACCTCGCCGAGGTTGTGCGGCGCCATGTTCGTCGCCATGCCGACCGCGATGCCCGACGCGCCGTTGACCAGGAGGTTCGGATACGCGGCCGGGAGGACCGACGGCTCCTGCTCCTGGCCGTCGTAGTTCGGGGCGAAGTCGACCGTGTTCTCTTCGATCGACTCCGTCATGAGGGAGGTGGCGTCGGCCATCCTCGCCTCGGTGTACCGCATGGCGGCCGGCGGGTCGTCGTTGCCCAGCGAACCGAAGTTGCCGTGGCCGTCGACCAGGGGCAGCCGCATGGAGAAGGGCTGGGCGAGGCGGACCAGGGCGTCGTAGATCGACGCGTCGCCGTGGGGGTGGAGCTTACCCATGACCTCGCCGACGACGCGGGCGCACTTCACATAGCCGCGGTCGGGGCGGAGCCCCATCTCGTTCATCTGGTAGACGATGCGGCGGTGCACGGGCTTGAGGCCGTCGCGGGCGTCCGGCAGGGCTCGGGAGTAGATGACCGAGTACGCGTACTCAAGGAAAGAGCCCTGCATCTCGTCGACGACGTCGATGTCGAGGATGCGCTCCTCGAAGTCGTCGGAAGGCGGGGTCTTCGTGCTGCGGCGGGCCATCGCTGCTGCGACTCCTTCACAGTCTTTGCCGGGGCATGAACGGGTTCTGACGCGGTCCATTGTGGACCGCAGTACTGACAACGCGGACCACGACCCGTCCGTACGGGCCTGTCGGGCCGGGTGCGCGATCGCCCCAACAGGCCTGGCAGGCCCCGATCGAGGCGGCCCCGGAGGCTCCACGAGCGCGACCCGCGGGTGCCCGCGGAGGTTTGAGGACGCTACCGCGTTCCGTTTCCACGGGGGTGGTGGAGGGGGCTTGTCGGGTGTGGGGCGTCCTGGTCGGTCGCACAGTTCCCCGCGTCCCCGGAGGGGTGCTTTTTTGGGGAGCGCCCCTGGAGGAGTGCCCCTGCGGGGCGGCTCCCCGGAGGGGTGCCGGGCGGCGGGCCTGTCGGCTGCGGGTCCGCTGCGGCTGGTCGCGCAGTTCCCCGCGCCCCCTGGCAGGGCGCGTGCTCGCGTGCTCGCTCTCGGCGTACTCGATGCGGGAACTTCGCCAGCCGTCCGCGCGCTTGCATACAGTGGCACGACTAGCAGGAATCAGCAGTTTTCCGCGATCGAAGGGACGTACATGCCCATGGGTCACACGGCCACAGCCGAGGCCGGTTCCGGCGGCCTGACAGCGACCGAGCACCGCCTGGCCAACGGCCTGCGTGTGGTGCTCTCCGAGGACCACCTGACCCCGGTCGCGGCGGTGTGCCTCTGGTACGACGTCGGCTCGCGTCACGAGGTCGCCGGCCGCACCGGGCTCGCCCACCTCTTCGAGCACCTGATGTTCCAGGGTTCGGGCCAGGTGAAGGGCAACGGCCACTTCGAACTGGTCCAGGGAGCGGGCGGTTCGCTCAACGGCACGACGAGCTTCGAGCGCACCAACTATTTCGAGACCATGCCGACGCACCAGCTGGAGCTCGCTCTCTGGCTGGAGGCCGACCGCATGGGCTCGCTGCTCGCCGCGCTCGACGACGAGTCGATGGAGAACCAGCGGGACGTCGTCAAGAACGAGCGCAGGCAGCGCTACGACAACGTCCCCTACGGCACCGCCTTCGAGAAGCTGACCGCCCTCGCGTACCCGGAGGGCCACCCCTACCACCACACGCCGATCGGCTCGATGGCCGACCTGGACGCGGCCACCCTTGAGGACGCGCGGGCGTTCTTCCGCACCTACTACGCGCCCAACAACGCCGTGCTGTCGATCGTCGGGGACATCGACCCGGAGCAGACGCTCGCCTGGGTCGAGAAGTACTTCGGTTCCATCGCCGGGCACGACGGCAAGCCCGCCCCGCGCGACGGCTCGCTCCCGGAGACCATGGGCGGGCAGCTGCGCGAGGTCGTCGAGGAGGAGGTCCCGGCGCGCGCGCTGATGGCCGCCTACCGGCTCCCGGAGGACGGCACGCGCGCGTCGGACGCCGCCGACCTGGCCCTGACCGTGCTCGGCGGCGGCGAGTCGTCCCGGCTCTACAACCGGCTCGTACGCCGCGACCGCACCGCCGTCGCGGCCGGGTTCGGCCTGCTGCGCCTCGCCGGAGCGCCCTCCCTGGGGTGGCTCGACGTGAAGACGTCCGGCGACGTCGAGGTCCCGGTCATCGAGACCGCCGTCGACGAGGAGCTCGCCCGGTTCGCCGAGGAGGGCCCCACCGCCGAGGAGATGGAGCGCGCTCAGGCCCAGTTGGAGCGCGAGTGGCTGGACCGTCTCGGCACGGTCGCGGGCCGCGCCGACGAACTGTGCCGGTACGCGGTCCTGTTCGGCGACCCCCAGCTCGCCCTGACCGCCGTGCAGCGCGTTCTCGACATCACCGCGGAGGAGGTCCAGGAGGTCGCCAAGGCCCGCCTGCGCCCCGACAACCGCGCGGTGCTGGTCTACGAGCCGGTCGCCCCCGAGGAGACCGACGCGGCCGAAGAGACCGGCGCCGCCGACAACACCGACGAGGAGGCGGCCAAGTGACCGAGCTCGCCACGATGGAGTTCCACCCGCAGCCCCAGGCCGGCGAGGCCAGGCCCTGGGCCTTCCCGGCGCCCGAGCGCGGCACCCTGGGCAACGGCCTGACGCTGCTGCGCTGCCACCGCCCCGGCCAGCAGGTCGTCGCCGTGGAGGTCCTTCTGGACGCTCCGCTCGAAGCCGAGCCCAAGGGCCTCGACGGCATCGCCACGATCATGGCGCGAGCCTTCTCGGAGGGCACCGACAAGCACTCCGCCGAGGAGTTCGCCGCCGAGCTGGAGCGCTGCGGCGCCACCCTGGACGCCCACGCCGACCACCCCGGCGTACGGCTCAGCCTCGAAGTGCCCGTCTCCCGGCTGCCCAAGGCGCTCGGCCTGCTCGCCGACGCCCTCAGGGCACCCGCGTTCGAGGACGGCGAGATCGAGCGGCTGGTGCGCAACCGGCTCGACGAGATCCCGCACGAGAGTGCCAACCCGGCCCGGCGGGCCGCCAAGGAGCTGTCCCGGCAGCTCTTCCCGGCGGACTCCCGGATGTCGCGCCCGCGCCAGGGCACCGAGGAGACGGTCACCGCGATCGACTCGGCGGCCGTACGCGCCTTCTACGAGAAGCACGTACGCCCCGCCACGGCCACCGCGGTCGTCGTCGGCGACCTCACGGACGTCGACCTCGACGCGCTGCTCGGGGACACCCTCGGCACCTGGACCGGCTCGCAGGCCCAGGCGCGTCCCGTGCCCTCGGTGACCGCCGACGACACCGGCCGCGTGATCATCGTGGACCGGCCCGGAGCCGTCCAGACGCAGCTGCTCATCGGCCGCGTCGGCGCGGACCGCCACGACCGTGTGTGGCCCGCCCAGGTGCTCGGCACGTACTGCCTCGGTGGCACCCTCACCTCCCGCCTGGACCGCGTCCTGCGCGAGGAGAAGGGATACACCTACGGTGTGCGGGCGTTCGGCCAGGTGCTGCGCTCCGCTCCGGACGGGACGGGCATCTCGATGCTCGCCATCAGCGGCTCCGTGGACACCCCGAACACCGGTCCGGCGCTCGACGACCTGTGGAAGGTGCTGCGCACCCTCGCCGCCGAGGGTCTGACGGACGCCGAGCGCGACGTCGCCGTGCAGAACCTGGTGGGTGTGGCGCCCCTGAAGTACGAGACCGCGGGCGCCGTCGCGGGCACGCTCGCCGACCAGGTCGAGCAGCACCTGCCGGACGACTTCCAGGCGACGCTGTACAAGCAGCTCGCCGCGACCGGCACCGTGGAGGCCACCGCTGCCGCCGTCAACGCGTTCCCGGTGGACCGTCTGGTGACCGTCCTCGTCGGGGACGCCGCGCAGATCGAGGAGCCCGTCAGGGCCCTCGGCGTCGGCGAAGTCAGCGTCGTGACGGCCGAGTAGGGATCTGAGGCCGGGCAGGGCCCGCGATCGGGCGGGACACTGTTCACGGCCGGGGCCCGGGTGACTGGACGAGTCACCCGGGCCCTTTTCTGTCCTTCTTCGTCCATGGTTTGTCCGTATTGCAGGGAAGTTGCCTGTCTGCCCTGTGGCATGCGCTACAAAAATGGTGATCCGTTTGTCTATTGAAAGAGGCGCCGCTTAGCGTCGGTCCGGCTGTTCGTCAGGCACTGCGCCGCGTCCGCGGCACCGGACAGTCATCGCCGAGTCCCCGTACGGCGCGAGCCAGGGGAGCCGGGGACCCAGGTCCCTGGGGTGAATCGGACGCCCTTCCCGAAGGGGGTCCGTAGGAGACCTTCCTGCTCCGAACCCGTCAGCTAACCCGGTAGGCGAGAAGGAAGGAAAGGACCAGCCACTTCATGGCGTTCACCCGCGCCACGGGGAAGCACCGTCTTCCCAGCCGCATGACGCGCACCACCCGCAGGACCGTCGGCGTCGCCGCCCTGGCCACCACCGGTGTCGTGGGCACGCTGGCCGCCCCGGCGTTCGCCGCCGAGAGCGAGATCGAGCAGACGGGCCCCCTCAAGGCCGTCACCATGGGCGACTCGGTCGCCCACGAGATCGACGCGCAGGCCGTCGCCCAGCGCCAGGCCGCCGACCAGGCCGCCGCCCGCGAGAAGGCCGAGGCCGCCGCGAAGAAGCGTGCGGAGGAGGCCAGGGAGAAGGCCGAGAAGGAGCGCGAGGCCAAGGCCCGTGCGGCCCGCGAGGCCGAGCGCAAGCGCCTCAACGCCTACACCGCGCCGATCACCGGCTCGTACGTCTCCACGTCCTACCAGGCCGGCGGCGGCATCTGGTCCTCCGGCAGCCACACCGGCATCGACTTCCACGCCGCCAGCGGCACAGCCGTGCACGCGGTGGGCTCCGGCACCGTCGTGGAGGCCGGCTGGGGCGGCTCGTACGGCAACCAGATCGTCATCAAGATGGTCGACGGCACGTACACCCAGTACGGGCACCTCTCGTCCATCGGTGTCTCGGTCGGCCAGACGGTCACTCCGGGGCAGCAGATAGCCCTCTCCGGGGCGACGGGCAACGTCACGGGGGCGCACCTGCACTTCGAGGCGCGGACCACCGCCGAGTACGGCTCCGACATGGACCCGATCGCGTACCTCCGCGGGCACGGCGTGAACGTCTGACCGCACGGCACCCGCCGCCGCGGCTCCGCGCGGCACCGCACCTCCGTCGCAGGCCCCGGCTCACCGAGCCGGGGCCTGCGTGCGTTCGGACGGCTTCCGGTCGCTTTCGTACCGGACGACCGCCTGTTCAGAAGCCCGGTGTGTCCAAAAAATATCCATGGATTCCCGGCTGCCTTCGGAATTTCCCGTTCTCTGCAATAGAGTCACCGAACAAGCGTCAATCGACCGCGTTTCGCGGGGATTAAGGCGGAGGTCCGGTCATGCGTATTCCCGCGCGCTCGGTATGCACGGCGATCCGGGACGACATCGTCGCGGGTGTCTACGAGCGCGGCAGCCGGCTCACCGAAGAACTGCTCGCGCGCCGCTACGGCGTCTCGCGGGTCCCCGTGCGCGAGGCGCTGCGCACCCTGGAGGCGGAGGGCTTCGTGGTCACCCGCCGGCACGCGGGCGCGTGCGTCGCGGAACCCACGGAGCAGGAGGCCGCCGACCTCCTGGAGATGCGCGTGCTGCTGGAGCCGCTGGGCGCCGCCCGTGCCGCCCAGCGGCGCACCGAGGCCCATCTCAAGGTGCTGCGCGGCCTGGTCAGGCTCGGCCAGGAGCGGGCCAGGCGGGGCAACAGCGAGGATCTGCGCTCGCTCGGCGGCTGGTTCCACGAGACGCTCGCGCAGTCCTCGGGCAGCCCGGCGCTGACCTCGACGCTCGGCCAGCTGCGGCACAAGATCGCCTGGATGTACTCGGTCGAGGCGCCCGCGCACCCCGCCGAGTCCTGGACCGAGCACGGGGCCATCGTGGACGCCGTGGCCCGCGGTGACAGCGACCGGGCCAGGGCGATCACGGCGCTGCACACGGAGCGGGCGATGTCCGCGCACCGGCTGCGTTTTCCCGGCGGGGACCGCGCCGAGCGTGTGAGGACTTCGCAACATCCCGTAAACACAGCGGGCCTGCGGCATTAACAGAAGCACCGTATACAAAGAGAGATATTCGGCGGGGCCCTATTTCCGGTGCCCTTTTCTTCCGCGTGCCCTGAATTGCGGAGCACGTCATTTCCGTGTGCGCGGAAGCGGGTGGAGGCGGGCGGAAATCAATACGCCGCAGGCAGGAAAAGAACGGCCCCCGGCCCTGCACGCTCCCGGACGCGCGAACGGCGGAGCCGCGTCGCCCGGGGTGTGGGTGACGCGGCTCCGCCGTACGGGATCCGGGGCGACCGATGGGGTCCGACGGAATCCGGGGAGACCCCAAGAGGTCCCAAGAGGTCCGAGAGGCCCTGAGGGTCAGACGGTCTCGGGGAGTTCGTCGAGGCCCTCGGCGACCAGCTTCGCGAGGCGGTCGAGCGCGGCGTCCGCACCCTCGGCGTCGGAGGCCAGGACGATCTCCTCGCCGCCCTGGGCGCCCAGGCCGAGGACCGCGAGCATGGACGCGGCGTTGACGGGGTTGCCGTCGGCCTTGGCGATCGTCACGGGGACGCCGGTGGCCGTGGCCGCCCGGACGAAGATGGAGGCGGGACGGGCGTGCAGGCCCTCGGCCCAGCCGACGTTGACGCGGCGCTCAGCCATGTGATGCTGCCCTTCAGGTGTCAAGGTTGTCTAGACCAGTGTTCCATACGGTGAACAGTGGGGCGTGCCGTGCGCGGGTGCGGGCCCGGACCGGCCCGGGCCCCAAGACTGCCCCGGGTCCCCGCCGGGCGCGAACCCGCCGTTGTCGGACCCGAGTCGTACTCTGGGCCCCATGCAGACCCCGACGGACCGGCACGAGTACCCCGCTCACTGGGAGGCCGACGTCGTGCTGCGCGACGGCGGCACCGCGCGCGTCCGGCCCATCGCGGCCGACGACGCGGACCGCCTCGTCAGCTTCTACGAGCAGGTGTCCGCCGAGTCGAAGTACTACCGCTTCTTCGCGCCGTACCCGCGTCTGTCCGCCAAGGACGTCCACCGTTTCACCCACCACGACTTCGTGGACCGGGTGGGACTCGCGGCGACCGTCGGCGGCGAATTCATCGCCACCGTACGGTACGACCGCATCGCCGCGGACGGCCGGCCCGCCTCCGCCCCCGCGGACGAGGCGGAGGTCGCCTTCCTCGTCCAGGACGCCCACCAGGGCCGCGGCGTGGCCTCCGCCCTGCTCGAACATGTCGCGGCCGTCGCCCGTGAGCGCGGCATCCGCCGCTTCGCCGCCGAGGTGCTGCCCGCCAACAGCAAGATGATCAAGGTCTTCACGGACGCCGGATACCAGCAGAAGCGCAGCTTCGAGGACGGCGTCGTACGCCTGGAGTTCGACCTGGAGCCCACCGACCGTTCGCTCGCCGTGCAGCGCGCGCGGGAGCAGCGGGCGGAGGCGCGTTCCGTGGCCCGGCTCCTGGCACCCGGTTCGGTCGCGGTCGTCGGAGCGGGCCGCACACCCGGGGGAGTGGGCCGCAGCATCCTGGACAACCTGCGCGACGCGGGCTTCACCGGGCGTCTGTACGCGGTGAACGGCGCACTTCAGGAGAAGGAGCTCGCCGGAGTCCCGGCCCACCGCTCCGTGCGCGACATCGGCGAGCCCGTCGACCTCGCGGTGATCGCCGTCCCGGCCGAGCGGGTCCCCGAAGCGGTCGCGGAGTGCGGCGAGCACGGGGTGCAGGGGCTCGTCGTGGTCTCCGCGGGGTACGCCGAGAGCGGCCCCGAGGGCAGGGAGCGCCAGCGCGAGCTCGTACGCCAGGTGCGGACGTACGGAATGCGCCTGATCGGGCCGAACGCCTTCGGAGTCATCAACACCTCCCCGCGCACCCGGCTCAACGCCTCGCTCGCCCCGGAGATGCCACGCACCGGACGCATCGGCCTGTTCGCCCAGTCCGGAGCCATCGGGATCGCGCTGCTGTCCCGGCTGCACCGGCGCGGCGGCGGGGTCACCGGGGTGACGGGCGTGTCGACCTTCGTCTCCTCCGGCAACCGCGCGGACGTGTCCGGCAACGACGTCCTTCAGTACTGGTACGACGACCCGGACACCGATGTCGCGCTCATGTACCTCGAATCGATCGGCAACCCCCGGAAGTTCACCCGCCTCGCCCGGCGCACGGCCGCGGCCAAGCCGCTGGTCGTCGTCCAGGGCGCGCGGCACGGCGGAGCCGCGCCCCAGGGACACGCGGTACGGGCCACCCGGCTGCCGCACGCCACGGTGTCCGCCCTGCTGCGGCAGGCCGGCGTCATCCGGGTGGACACGATCACCGAGCTGGTCGACGCGGGGCTGCTCCTGGCACGCCAGCCCCTGCCCGCGGGCCCCAGGGTGGCGATCCTCGGGAACTCCGAATCGCTCGGGCTGCTGACGTACGACGCGTGTCTCGCCCAGGACCTGCGGCCGCTGCCGCCCCGCGACCTGACGACGGGCGCCTCCGCCGAGGACTTCCGGGACGCGCTGGCGCACGCCCTGGCCGACGACGCCTGCGACGCCGTCGTGGTCACCGCGATCCCGGCGGTGGGCGAGAGATCGGCGGCGGACGCCGCGCTGGCGGAGGCCCTGCGTTCGGCATCGGCGGCGGCTCCCGCCAAACCGGTCCTCGTGGTGCACGTGGAGCTGGGCGGACTCGCGGAGGCCCTGTCCGCGGCGGCCAGCACCGCACCGGCCGGAAGTACGGCACCGGCCGACACCACAGCGGACGGCACGTCACGGGTCGCCACCACACCGGATGGCGCCACACCGGACGGCACCTCACCGTTCGCCGGCACACCGGACGGCGCCACACCGCTCGGCGCCGCGTCAGCGGCAGCCGGCCCCGCCCCACAAACCGCTCCCGTCCTCCCCGAGGCGGCGGACGGCGCCGGGGCGGAGAGCGCCGCGGTGGACTCCCGGCTCATCCCCGCCTACCCCGCCGCCGAGCGGGCCGTGCGCGCGCTCGCGGAAGCGGTGAAATACGGCCAGTGGCGGCAGGAGGCCGCCGATCCGGGGCGGGTGCCCGAGTACGAGGACATCGACGAGAAGGGCGCGGCCGAACAGATCGGCCGCCTTCTCGTCGACGGGGAGGGCAGCACCACCGCGGAAGCGGGACAGACGGAGCCGGGAGCGGCGGTGCCGGCGTGGGAGCCGGGCCCGGCCGAGGGCGCGCTCACCCTCGGCCCCGACGACACCTGCGCCCTCCTCGCCCGGTACGGCATCGATGTCCGCCGAGCCCTGCCCGCGCCCACCCCCGGGGAGGCCGTCGCCGCGGCGGAACACCTCGGCCACCCCGTGGCCCTGAAGACCACCGCCCCCCACCTGCGGCACCGCGCCGACCTCGGCGGCGTCCGCCTCGACCTGGCGGACGAGGAGCAACTGCGGCGCGCGTACGCCGAGTTGACCAGTCTCTTCGGAGAGCCCGAGGAACTGCGCCCGGTGGTACAGGCCATGGCACCGCGCGGCGTGGACACGGTCGTACGGGCGGTCATCGACCCGGCCGCCGGAGCGGTGCTCTCCTTCGGGCTCGCCGGAGCGGCGTCGGAACTGCTCGGAGACACCGCGCACCGACTGATTCCGGTCACCGACCGCGACGCCGCCTCACTGGTCCGATCCATCCGGACCGCGCCCCTCCTCTTCGGCTGGCGCGGCTCGGCCCCCGCGGACGTCGCGGCACTGGAGCACCTGCTGCTGCGCCTGTCACGGCTCGTCGACGACCACCCCGAAGTCGTCTCCGTGTCCCTGGAACCGGTCGTCGTCGCCCCGCATGGGCTGAGCGTGCTCGGCGCGTCCGTACGGCTCGCGCCGCCGCCCGCCCGCGACGACCTCGGCCCCCGCACGCTTCCTGTGTACTGAGCGGTGCCTCGCAGTCAGTACGCCCCCGTAGAATGGACATCATGGCCAAGACCAGTACGACGACCCAGGGGCTGCGAGCGGCGATCGAGCGCAGCGGCTACTACCCGGCCCTCGTGGCCGAGGCGGTGGAGGCCGCTGTAGGGGGCGAGCCCATCCGGTCGTATCTGGTCCACCAGGAGACGACGTTCGACGCGAACGAGGTGCGCCGGCATGTGACGGTGCTCGTTCTCACGGGCAACCGTTTCATCGTGAGCCACACCGACGAGCAGGCGGCGGACAGCACGTCCCCCACGCCGTACGCGACGACGTCCACCGAGTCCGTGAAGCTTGGCCGGATCTCGTCCGTCGTGCTCAGCCGGGTCGTGGCGAACCCCGAGAAGTACGTGGTGGGGACCCTTCCGCGCGAGGTCGTCCTCACGATCGGCTGGGGCGCGGTCGCCCGTATCGACCTGGAGCCCGCGGCCTGCGGCGACTCCAACTGCGAGGCTGACCACGGCTACACCGGCAGTTCGACGGCGGACGACCTGAGCCTGCGCGTCAGCGAGGCCGGTGACGGGCCGGACGCCGTGCGCCAGACGCTCGCCTTCGCGCAGTCGCTCTCCGAGGCGACCGCGGACGTCACCCGCTGATGTCCCAGCAAGTCTGGGACGACCCGGAACCGCTCACCGTCGAATCAGCGCCCGTACCCGAGTACGGAACGGGGTCGCTCGCCGACCTCCTGCCCACCCTGGCCGCGGGCATGGACGTACCGGACATGACCGCCTCGCTCGGCGAACTGGGCCCGGCCGACCGGAACTGCGTCTTCCTCATCGACGGCCTCGGCTGGGAACAGCTGAAGGCCCACCCGGACGAGGCCCCGTTCATGAGCTCCCTGCTGGGCAGCTCGCGCGGCGGCACCGGACGGCCGATCACGGCGGGCTATCCCGCGACCACCGCCACCTCGCTGGCCTCGGTCGGCACCGGACTGCCCCCGGGAGCCCACGGACTGCCCGGCTACACCGCGCGCAACCCGGAGACCGGCGAGCTGATGAACCAGCTCCGGTGGATCCCCTGGACCAAGCCGGGCAAGTGGCAGCCGTACCCCACGGTGTTCCAGCTGGCCGACGCGGCGGGTGTGCACACGGCCCAGGTGTCGGCCCCGCACTTCCAGAACACCCCCCTGACCAAGATCGCGCTCAGCGGCGGCACGTTCCACGGCCGGCTGACCGGCGAGGACCGCATGGACATGGCGGCCGAGCAACTGGCCGCCGGGGACCGCTCGCTGGTCTACACGTACTACGCGGAGGTCGACGGCAAGGGGCACCGCTTCGGCATCGACTCCGACGCCTGGCGCGGACAGCTCATGTACGTGGACCGGCTGGTCCAGCGCCTGGCCGAGCAACTGCCGCCGCGCGCGGCCCTGTACGTCACGGCCGACCACGGCATGATCGACATCCCCTTCGACGAGCAGCACCGGATCGACTTCGACGAGGACTGGGAGCTGCGCGCGGGCGTCGCCCTCCTCGGCGGCGAAGGACGCGCCCGGCATGTGTACGCGGTGCCGGGCGCCGAGTCGGACGTCCTGACCTGCTGGCGCGAGGTGCTCGGCGAGCAGTTCTGGGTGGCCTCGCGCGACGAGGCGATCGCGGCGGGCTGGTTCGGCCCGCACGTCGACGAGCGGGTGTACGCGCGCATCGGCGACGTGGTCGCGGCAGCCCGGGACGACGTGCTGATCACCGCGTCCGAACGGGAGCCGAAGGAGTCGCTGATGGTCGGCAACCACGGCTCGATGACCCCGGCGGAACAGCACATTCCACTGCTGGAAGTGCGTTCCTGACCCTCCGCCCGCCGCGCGCCGTCACCCGCCCACCCCTCACTCCACCGCCGCTCCGTCCCTGCTGAAAGGTGCTCGACTCCCCATGCCCGAGCTGGTGTTCTTCTCCGGAACCATGGACTGCGGGAAGTCGACGCTGGCTCTGCAGATCGAACACAACCGCTCGGCCCGCGGCCTGCAGGGCATGATCTTCACCCGGGACGACCGCGCGGGCGAGGGCAAGCTCTCCTCACGGCTCGGCCTGGTCACGGACGCGGTGGAGGTCGAGGAGGACCAGGACGTGTACGCGTACCTCGTCGAGCACCTCTCGCGGGGCGGCAGGGCGGACTACGTCATCGCCGACGAGGCACAGTTCCTCGCCCCCGAGCAGATCGACCAACTCGCCCGCGTGGTCGACGATCTGGACATCGACGTCTTCGCCTTCGGCATCACCACCGACTTCCGCTCCAAGCTCTTCCCGGGCTCCCAGCGACTCGTCGAACTGGCCGACCGCGTCGAGGTCCTGCAGGTCGAGGCCCTCTGCTGGTGCGGCGCCCGCGCCACCCACAACGCCCGCACCATAGGCGGCCGGATGGTCGTCGAGGGCGCCCAGGTCGTCGTCGGCGACGTCGACCAGTCGGAGGACATCGGTTACGAGGTGCTGTGCCGCCGTCACCACAGCCGGCGGATGACCGCGGCGACCGCGCGGGCGGGCGTCCTGTCCCCGGACGTACTCCCGGTGGACACCGCGGCGCGCGGCTGACGCGTACGTCCTAGCGGCTGGTCCGCACCAGTGAGAACGCCGCGCCCTCCAGGTCCGCCACCTTGGCGACCCGGCCGTACGCGCTGTCGTGGGCCGGCCTGAGGACGTGGCCGCCCAGTTCGACGACCAGGGCCACCGCCGCGTCCACGTCGACGACCTCGAAGTACGTCATCCAGTGGGCGCCCCGGTCGCGGGGCAGGGCGTTGCCGACGCCGTGGATGCCGGCCACCGGGCGGCCCTTGATGTGCAGGGTGACGTAGTCGGAGTCGGCGGAGACGACGGGCTCCTCCTCGTAACCGAAGACCGTCTCGTAGAACTTGGCCACACCCGCGGATTCCCTGGTGACCAGCTCGTTCCAGGTGGGGGTCCCGGGAACCCCGGCGAGGCCCGCACCGAGATGGGCCGCGGCCTGCCAGACGCCGAACACGGCGCCCGAGGGGTCCGAGGCGATCGCCAGGCGGCCGGCGGCGTCGGCGACCAGCGGACCGACGCCGACCGTGCCGCCGCTGTGCCGGACCGTCTCCGCCGTCAGGTCCACGTCGTCCGAGGCGAGGTAGGGCGTCCACGCGACGGGCAGATGCCGGTCCGGTGGGAGCTGGCCGATGCCCGCCACCTCCTGCCCGTCCAACTGCGCCCGCACGTAGGCGCCCAGCTGCTGCGGACCGGGCTGGAACTCCCAGCCGAACAGCTCCCCGTAGAACTCCTGGGTCGCGGCCATCCCGTGCACCATCAGACTCACCCAGCAGGGCGTGCCGGGCGTGTACGCAGAGCCGTTCAGGCCGGCCGACTCCCGTGCCTCGGTCATCGTCACCCTCTCCTCGGCGCCTCGCGGGGCCGCTTCACTTCCGCTGTCGAACCGGGCGTACCGCCGTCCTGGACCGCGGCGCCCGGTGCCGATGGTCGCACCACCGGCGGTAAGCCGCGCCACGGCCGGACGGCCCTCGGCGGGAGGATGCCCGCATTCCTGTTGCCCATCCGTTTCCCCGCGATTGCCTGAGCATGTCCATCGGCCGTACAGCGTGTGCCCGTTCCTGCACGCCGTGTGGTCGGGTCGGCCCGGCGGAGCACAGTAGCCGGACCTGGACGAAGTGGCCACCCCGTGCGCGAGGATGGTGGCCATGAACGCCATCATCTCCGCATCCCGACTCGCGAGCGACCTGACGGGGCCGAACCCGCCGGTCGTGCTGGACATCCGCTGGCAGCTGGGTGGCCCCAACCTGCGCCGTTCCTACGAGGAGGCACACATTCCGGGTGCCGTCTACGTGGACCTGGACACCGAACTCGCCGGTCCCGCCGGCGCGGCGGGACGCCACCCGCTGCCGGACCCGGAGGTCTTCGGCGAGGCCATGCGCGCGGCCGGGGTCTCCGAGGACCGTGACGTCGTCGTGTACGACGGAGGGCTCGGCTGGGCCGCCGCGCGGGCCTGGTGGCTGTTGCGCTGGACGGGTCACCCGTCGGTGCGCGTGCTTGACGGCGGCTTCGCGGCCTGGAGCGGTCCGGTCGAGAGCGGCCGTGCCGCTCCGGCCGCCGGCACGTTCGTACCCGCTCCGGGGAAGGTGTCCGTGCTCGACGCCGACGGCGCCGCGGCGCTGGCCCGCACCGGTCTGCTGCTCGACGCCCGGGCCGCCGAGCGCTATCGCGGTGACGTCGAGCCGATCGACCGGGTCGGCGGCCACATCCCCGGCGCGGTGTCGGCGCCGACCACCGGGAATGTGGCCGAATCCGGTCGCTTCCTGCCGGCGGGTGAACTCGCCGACCGTTTCGCCTCCCTGGGCGCCGACGGCTCTTCGGAGGTCGGCGTCTACTGCGGGTCGGGCGTCTCCGGCGCGCACGAGGTTCTCGCGCTGGCGGTCGCGGGCATTCCGGCCGCGCTGTACGTGGGGTCCTGGTCGGAGTGGTCGCGGGACGAGGGGCGCCCGGTCGCGACCGGCCCCGATCCGCAGTAGCGCCAGGGGCACCGGCGGACGGTCCGACACGGAAGGGTGAACCAGTAAGGAACGTCGGACCCGCAGGAGCAGCCGGACCGGTGGGCGAGCGCGGACCGGTGACGAAGGGCGGACGGAAGGGCAGAGGGCTCGCACCGAGACGGTGCGAGCCCCTGTCACTTCGCCACTTCTCAGTCCTGCTTCTTGCGTCGCGTCCCGAAGACGATCTCGTCCCAGCTGGGCACGGCCGCTCTGCGTCCCGGACGGACGCCGTCCGCCTCGGCCTGCCGGTCGGTGGCGCCGACGAGCCGGTCGCGGTGGCTGGCCACCGAGCGCGGCATGAGCACGTCCGCGTAGGCCGAACCGGCCGAGGCCGCGGGAGCCGGCGGCTCCTCCACCTCGGGCTCCGTTACGGGCGGTTCCTCCGTCGCGGAGCGTTCCGTGGCCGAGGTCGTGGAGGCCGTCGAGGCGGCGGGTCCTGCCGAGGGCCGCTCGGGCACGACCATGTCCCCGCGGAAGCTGGGCACCGCCTCCAGAAGGCTGGTCAGGGAGTCGCGCTCACGCTCGCTGATGCCCTCCTCGATGTCCGGCTCGGACGACGGCGGCAGGCCGGGCCGCTCGATCTGCCGGTCCAGGGCGCGGTCCAGCGGACGGTCGCGGGGCAGCCGCGCGATGCGCGGTACGAACGGGAAGCTGGGTTCGGCGGAGCCGAGGTCGTCGGACTCGCCGATCAGCGAGCGCGCCTCGTCGTCGACGGCCTGGACGAGCCGCCGGGGCGGGTCGTACGTCCAGCTCGCGGAGTGGGGTTCGCTCGCCACGCGGTAGACGAGCAGCACCTCCCAGGTGCCGTCGTCGCGGCGCCAGGAGTCCCACTGGACGGTCTCCTTGTCGGCGCCGCGGTGCAGCAGGCGCTCCTGCACGGCCTCGCCGAGCTGGGGGCCGGTCGTCTCGCCGGGGCGGCGGACGGGAGTCTTGCGGGCCCGCTCCGCCATGAAGGCACGCTCGGCGAGCACGGGTCCCTCGAAGCGGCGCACCCGGTCGACGGGGATTCCGGCGAGCTGGGCGACCTCTTCGGCGGATGCTCCCGCGCGTATGCGGGCCTGGATGTCTCGGGGGCGGAGATGGCTCTCCACCTCGATCTCGATCTGGCCGAGGCGGGGACGATCGCCGCGTACGGCGGCGCGTAGACGCTCGTCAATCGGAAGCGTGTACTCCGTGCTGTCCGCAGCCTTCAGCACCAGCCGTGTGCCGTCGTTGGAGACGGCCACGACACGCAGTTCGGGCATGGGGACCTCCCGGGTGGTGCCTGCCGACGTCACGTGCGTCGCTGCTTCCGCTAGTCGAGTGTGGCCTGCCCGGGTGCAGCCTGCCACAACCTTGCCGAGTTGCCCGGCGTGTCGGACGGTGGCCCGAACTCGCCGTTATGGCACGGTTACCTATTCGCAACGCTAAGTGACGACCCTCATCACCCTGTGCAACGGGCCCCCTCTCGGCGGTCCTGTACGGCTCCGGACACCCTGGCGTGCGTCCGGTCCCAGGGCTCGCAACAGTACTCCATTCGGGCCACTTGCGTGGATCGGCACGCCACCGAACTTCTGTCCGGAGGCGGGAGTTGGCCGTCCGGGGTGACGTTTTCGTGATCATGGTGAGACTGATTCTTCACATGATCGCCGGAAGTGGAGGGAGTCGCTTCGACCGTACGTCCTGTGCTCGGGCAATCGGTCGGCGTGAGGGCTGCTCATGGTCTGCCCGGACCGTCAGTCGCCCAGGATCCGCCGCAGGTAGTCGTTGCCGAAACGCCGTTCCGGGTCGAGGCGGTCGCGCAGCGCGGTGAACTCGTCGAAGCGCGGATAGACGCCGGCGAAGTACTCCGCGTCCCGGGTGTGGACCTTGCCCCAGTGGGGCCGGCCCTCGTGCGCGGTGAAGATCCGCTCGGCGGCGCTGAAGTACGCCTGGTAGGGCGTCCCCCTGAACATGTGGACCGCGATGTACGCGCTGTCCCGGCCGGACGCGGTGGAGAGGGTGATGTCGTCCGCGGGGGCCGTGCGCACCTCCACCGGGAAGCTGATGCGCAGAGGCGAACGGTCGACCATGGCCTTCAGTTCGCGCAGGGTCTCGACCAGAGCGGCTCGCGGAACCGCGTATTCCATCTCCGTGAAACGCACTCGGCGGGGAGAAGTGAAGACCTTGTAGGGAATGTCGGTGTAGGTGCGCGCGGACAGGGCGCGGCTGGAGATCCGGGCGATCGAGGGGATCGTGGCGGGGACGGCCCGGCCCACGTAGTTGGCCGCCTGGAAGACCCCGTTCGAGAGGAACTCGTCCTCGTACAGGCCGCGGACGGTACCGACCGGCTTCTCCGGGCCCACGCTGCGGTTGTTGCGCTTGGTGTTGCAGTTGCCGGTGTGGGGGAACCAGTAGAACTCGAAGTGCTCGTTCTCCGTGAACAGTTCGTCGAAGGAACCCGTCACCTCGTCGAAGCCCATCGGCTCCTCGCGGGCCGAAAGGAGGAAAAGGGGCTCCACGGAGAAGGTGATCGCGGTGATGATCCCCAGGGCGCCTATCCCGATCCGGGCCGCCGCGAAGATCTCGGGGTTCTCCTTCTCGGAACAGGCGAGGACCGAGCCGTCGGCGGTCACCAGTTCAAGTCCCGCGATCTGGGCGGCGATCGAGGCGGAGTCGCGGCCGGTGCCGTGCGTGCCGGTGCTGGTCGCGCCCGACACCGTCTGCTCCATGATGTCGCCCATGTTCGTGAGCGACAGACCCTCCCGGGCCAGGGCGAGGTTGAGGCGCTTGAGCGGTGTGCCGGCCTCGACCGTGACGGTGCCGTTGTCCCGGTCGATCCTGCGGATGCCGGTCAACAGTTGAGGGCGGATCAACACGCCGTCGGTCGCCGCCGCCGCGGTGAAGGAGTGGCCGGTGCCGACGGCCTTGACCCTGAGTCCGTCCTCGGCGGCCCGGCGCACGGCGGCGGAGAGTTCCTCCACGGAGGCAGGAGTGACCTCCCGGGCCGGCCGGGCGGTGACGTTCCCGGCCCAGTTACGCCAGGTGCCGCTCTTCGCGCTCACTGTGCTTCTCATGGGTTCCTCCCCGCTGCGGAACCGGCCTGCTGAGCCGGCGATACCCGAGGAAACCCACCGCGACCGCGACAGCCCCGGCCGCGACCGGGACCCCGTACCCGGCCCGCGCCCCGGCTGTGTCGATCACCCAGCCGGACAGGGAGGAACCGAGCGCGACCCCGACCGCGAGCCCGGTGCTCACCCATGTCATGCCCTCGGTCAGTTTCGCGCGTGGTACGTGCAGTTCGACGAGGGCCATCGTCGTGATCATCGTCGGTGCGATGGACAGGCCCGCAACGAACAGCGCCACAGCCAGGAACGGCAGGTTTCCGACCAGTAGCAGAGGGATCATACTCACGGCCATGGCGCAGATGCCCAGTACCCACCTGCGGGCGGGCGCCCCTCCGAAGCGCAGCAGCCCGAAGACGGCCCCGGCCACGCACGAGCCCGCCGCGTAGACGGCCAGGACGACGCTCGCCGCGCCCTTGTGACCCTCCTCGTCGGCGAAGGCCACGGTGACCACGTCGACCGCGCCGAAGATCGCGCCGGTCGCCACGAAGGTGGCGACCAGGACCTGCAGTCCGGCCGAGCGCAGCGCCGAGCCGCCCGTGTGGTGCCCACGCGGATGCGGCGGGGGTTCGGTGGCGCGCTGGGACGTCAGCCAGAAGACACCGGCCGCCAGGAAGAGGGCCGCCAGCAGCGGCCCGGCCTCCGGGAACCACACGGTGCACAGGCCGATGGAGATGATCGGCCCGAAGATGAAGCAGATCTCGTCGACGACGGACTCGAAGGCGTACGCGGTGTGGAGTTCGGGCCTGCCCCGGTAGATGAGCGCCCAGCGTGCCCTCGTCATCGCGCCGACGCTCGGTACGCAGCCGATGCCGGCCGAGCAGAGGAACAGCACCCAGTCCGGCCCGTCGAAGCGGGTGGTCAGCAGGAGACCGGCGGACGCGGTGAGCGCGGACAGTGTGGCGGGCCGCAGTACCCGCCGCTGCCCGTACCGGTCCACCAGGCGGGATATCTGTGGCCCGAGCACCGCCGCGGAGAGCGCGATCGTCGCCGAGAGGGCGCCCGCGAGCCCGTACCGCCCGGTGACCTGGGAGATCATCGTGACCACGCCGATGCCCATCATCGACAGCGGCATCCGGCCGAGGAGGCCCGCGGTGGTGAAGCCCTTGGAGCCGGGCGCGGCGAACAGGGCGCGGTAGGGGCTGAGCACGGGGGTCTCCGGTGAAGGTCCGGGTAAGGCGTAAATCCGACGGATACAGCTTACGAGCCAGGTGACCCTAACCCATCCGCTGATTTCCCCGTCCACCGTGTCCACCTGCCGTTCGGCCCCCCGCCGATGCCCGGCTGTCGGAGGCGGATGGCAGGATCGAGGTATGCGAGACGCGCTCGATGCCACTCCCTACGACGCCCTGCTCCTGCTCTCCTTCGGAGGCCCCGAAGGCCCCGACGAAGTGGTCCCGTTCCTGGAGAACGTGACCCGGGGCCGGGGCATCCCCAAGGAACGCCTCAAGGAAGTGGGGCAGCACTACTTCCTGTTCGGCGGGGTCAGCCCGATCAACGACCAGAACCGCGCCCTGCTGGACGCCCTGCGCAAGGACTTCGCGGAGCACGGCCTGGACCTGCCCGTGTACTGGGGCAACCGGAACTGGGGTCCGTACCTGACGGACACCCTGCGCGAGATGGTCGCCGACGGCCGCCGCCGCGTCCTGGTGCTGGCCACGAGCGCGTACGCCTCGTACTCGGGCTGCCGGCAGTACCGCGAGGACCTGGCCGGGGCCCTGGCGACCCTGGAGGGGGAGGGTCTGGAGCTGCCGCGGATCGACAAGCTCCGGCACTACTTCAACCACCCGGGCTTCGTCGAGCCGATGACAGAGGGCGTCCTGAAGTCCCTCGCCGAGCTTCCCGAGGACGTCCGCGCGAGCGCGCACATCGCCTTCACGACGCACTCGATCCCGACGTCCGCGGCGGACACCTCCGGACCGGTGGAGGGCCACGGGGACGGCGGGGCGTACGTACGGCAGCACCTGGACGTCGCCCGACTCGTCGCCGACGCGGTGCGCGAGCGGACCGGGACCGAGCACCCCTGGCAGCTCGTCTACCAGTCGCGCTCGGGAGCCCCGCACATCCCGTGGCTGGAGCCGGACATCTGCGACCACCTGGAGGAGCGGCACACGGCCGGCGTCCCCGCGGTGGTGATGGCACCCATCGGGTTCGTCTCGGACCACATGGAGGTCCTGTACGACCTCGACACGGAGGCCGCGGCGAAGGCCGCGGAGCTGGGTCTGCCGGTGCGCCGCGCGGCCACCGTGGGGGCCGACCCGCGCTTCACCGCCGCGATCCGCGACCTCGTCCTGGAGCGGGCCGCCACCGAGAACGGCAGAGACGTTTCGCCCTGCGCCCTCGGTGCCCTCGGCCCGAGCCACGACCGCTGCCCCGCTGGCTGCTGCCCGGCCCGCGCCCCCAAGCCCGCCGCCGCAGGCGCCGACAGCCCGTACGTATGAGGAGCCCCGTGACCGCCACAGCGAACGACGAGCTGAAGGCCGAACTGCTGGAGATCGCGCTCGACGCTGCCCACCGCGCGGGCGCCTTCCTCCGGGACGGCCGCCCCGACGACCTCGGCGTGGCCGCGACCAAGTCCAGCGCCGTCGACGTCGTCACCGAGATGGACATCGCCTCCGAGAAGCTGATCACCGGTCTGCTGGCCGACGCCAGGCCGGACGACGGCGTCCTGGGGGAGGAGGGCGCCGACATCAAGGGCAGCAGCGGCGTCCAGTGGGTGATCGACCCGATCGACGGGACGGTCAACTATCTGTACGGGCTCCCCAGTTGGGCCGTCTCAATCGCGGCCCGCAAGGACGGCGAGACGCTCGTCGGGGTCGTGCACGCCCCGATGCGCGCGGAGACCTACCGGGCCGTCCTGGGCGGCGGCGCCTTCGTCGACGACCGCCCCGCGCGCGTGCGGCCCGCCCCCGACCTCGGGCTGGCCCTCGTCGGCACCGGCTTCGGCTATCTCGCGGACCGCAGGACCCGGCAGGCCGAGGTGGTCGGACAGCTGATCGCCCAGGTCCGCGACATCCGCCGCGGCGGCTCGGCGGCCATCGACCTGTGCGACGTGGCGACGGGCCGCCTGGACGCGTACTACGAGAGGGGACTCAACCCCTGGGACTACGCGGCGGGTGACCTGATCGCCCGGGAGGCGGGCGCGCTGACCGGCGGACGCCCCGGAGAGCCCCTGTCGACCGACCTGACCGTCGCCGCCCCGCCCGGCCTCTTCGAGACCCTCCAGTCCCGGCTCGACGAACTCGGCGCCTGGCACGACTGACGCCGCACGACGTACAGGGCGTGACCGATACCGCGCGACAGGTACATGACTCGCTGTGCGCGGCCGGCGTCGCGTCACGGACGACCGAGCGGGGCCCCGGGCTGGATCTGCCGGGGCCCCGCTCCTGTCACGAGCTGGGTCAGACGTGTGACACGCCGACCTGCACACCGTGCTCCGCGGCAAGGCGGTGCAGGTCGTCGAGTTCGGCCTGCTCGACCTCCGCGAGGAAGTCGTCGCCGGTCTCGCGAGCCATCGTCAGGTCGGACTCGGTCGCCCTTATGCGCTGCAGAAGTCCTGCGGTGAATGCGTCCATGCTGCGCCCCCTCGTCCTGGGTCGTGGGTCGGTAATGGCACGGGGGTGTGCCGTTCGGAAGGGGCGATCACGTCTCCAGGGATGCCCGGCGCTGCCCAGCCGGGCGGCGTCAGTGCCGGACACCCACGCCCGCTCTGCGGAAGCGGACCATGACGTACCGCCGGGTGGTGCGGCACAAGCAGAGCGTGATCGCGGGGTGTAAAGCCGTCCTCCCCTCGCTCCCTTTCACGGAAACCTCAACCTCCCGAGAAAATCTGGCATTCCCCGCTCCTGAACCCGTCTTACAGCCGACTTATGGCCGAAAAGGGCAGGATGGAGTCCCACCCTCCCCGCTCTCGGCTGCGTTCGAGCGGGAGGACCCCATCGGACCCGCCCGTGTACGCCGCGAAGGCGCTACGCGGGTGGACACAGGAAGGACAAGCGACGTGCGCGTACTCGTCGTCGAGGACGAGCAGCTGCTCGCCGATGCGGTGGCCACCGGACTGCGCCGGGAGGCCATGGCCGTCGACGTCGTGTACGACGGCGCGGCCGCCCTGGAGCGCATCGGCGTCAACGACTACGACGTGGTCGTCCTCGACCGTGACCTCCCGCTCGTGCACGGCGACGACGTCTGCCGGAAGATCGTCGAGCTCGGCATGCCGACCCGCGTGCTGATGCTCACGGCCTCCGGGGACGTCAGCGACCGGGTGGAGGGCCTGGAGATCGGCGCCGACGACTACCTCCCCAAGCCCTTCGCGTTCAGTGAGCTGACGGCACGCGTGCGTGCACTCGGCCGGCGTACGAGCATGCCGCTGCCGCCCGTCCTGGAGCGCGCCGGGATCAAGCTCGACCCCAACCGACGCGAGGTCTTCCGCGACGGCAAGGAGGTCCAGCTCGCGCCCAAGGAGTTCGCCGTTTTGGAGGTCCTGCTGCGCAGCGAGGGCGCGGTCGTCTCCGCCGAGCAGCTCCTGGAGAAGGCCTGGGACGAGAACACCGACCCGTTCACCAACGTCGTGCGGGTCACGGTGATGACCTTGCGCCGCAAGCTCGGCGAGCCGCCGGTCATCGTCACCGTGCCCGGCTCCGGATACCGGATCTGACCCCCGATGACCACCACCCCCGCGCCTCCCAAGGCGCCCCCGAAGCCCACCTGGGACCCGAGGAAACCGGAACCCCCCTTCCCCTGGCTGCGTCCGACCATCCGGATACGGCTCACGCTGCTGTACGGCGGGATGTTCCTGATCGCCGGGATCCTGCTGCTGTCGATCATCTATCTGCTGGCGGCCCAGGCCCTGCACGAGGGCAGCGGCGTCGACTTCCAGGTGACCGGCAGCAACCTCGAACTCACCAGCGCCACCTGTCCGCAGCTGAGCGGAGCCGGCAACAACCAAGAGCTGAACGCCATGCTCAAGGAGTGCACCGCCGTCCAGCGCCAGCACGCCCTGGACGGACTGCTCAGCCGCTCGCTGATGGCCCTCCTCGGCCTCGCCGTGATCGCTTTCGCGTTCGGTTACGCGATGGCCGGCCGGGTTCTCTCGCCGCTGGGCCGCATCACCCGCACCGCGCGCGCGGTGGCGGGCTCGGACCTGTCCCGGCGGATCGAGCTGGACGGCCCCGACGACGAGCTCAAGGAGCTGGCGGACACCTTCGACGACATGCTGGAGCGGCTGCAGCGGGCCTTCACTGCCCAGCAGCGGTTCGTCGGGAACGCCTCGCACGAGCTGCGGACGCCCCTGGCGATCAACCGCACGCTCCTGGAGGTGCACCTGTCCGATCCGGGCGCCCCCATGGAGCTGCAGCAGCTGGGCAAGACCCTGCTCGCCACCAACGAGCGCAGCGAGCAGCTCGTCGAGGGCCTGCTGCTGCTCGCCCGCAGCGACAACCAGATCGTCGAGCGCAAGCCGGTCGACCTCGCCGAGGTCGCCTCGCAGGCCATAGACCAGGTGCGCGGCGAGGCCGACGCGAAGGGTGTGGAGGTGCGCGGGGAGCGGGCCGCCGCGGTCGTCCAGGGCAACGGCGTCCTCCTGGAGCGGATCGCCCTGAACCTCGTCCAGAACGCCGTGCGCTACAACGTGGCACAGGACGGCTGGGTCGAGGTCGTCACGCAGGTGCAGCACGGCCAGGCGGTCCTCACGGTCTCCAACACCGGACCCGTGGTCCCCGCGTACGAGGTCGACAATCTTTTCGAGCCGTTCCGGCGGCTGCGCACCGAGCGGACGGGAAGTGACAAGGGTGTGGGGCTGGGACTGTCGATCGCCAGGTCGGTGGCCCGCGCCCACGGTGGCCACATCGTCGCGGAACCGCGCGAGGGGGGTGGCCTGGTGATGCGAGTAGCCCTACCTATCTGAGACCATGTCGCCGACACGCGAGGATGTTCGCTTTGCGCGGAATTTCCCGGGCAGACGAAAGGCACGCTCGTGTGTGATCGATCACAGGGCCAATTTCCGGTCATCTACCCTCCGTGATCAATAGGGCCGCCGTAAAGCCGGGAAAATCCGGGTTTTCGGGGGTCGAGATCACGGGAAGTACACGGTGAGACGCCTTTGAAGTGCGGCATTCGGACCGTGTACGGTCCGCTTCGCCATCCAAGCCGATCACTCCTCGGGAGTCCGGTTGGGTGTCGATTGAGTAACAGACCTTGATGTGAGGCAAAATCTCCGCCTCAGGTCGGGCACAAGTCCGGCCTCTCACGCGTTACCTGCGCTGAGACACCGCAGACACCCAGAGGGGGAGAGCGACAATGGCAACGGATTACGACACCCCACGCAAGACCGACGACGACGTCGACTCGGACAGCCTTGAAGAACTGAAGGCTCGCCGGAACGACAAGTCGACTTCGGCGGTCGACGTGGACGAGTTCGAGGCTGCCGAAGGCCTGGAACTGCCCGGAGCGGACCTTTCGAACGAGGAACTGGCCGTCCGGGTCCTGCCGAAGCAGCAGGACGAGTTCACCTGCATGAGCTGCTTCCTGGTCCACCACCGCAGTCAGCTGGCCCGCGAGAAGAACGGTCAGCCGATCTGCCGCGACTGCGACTGAGGCAGGGTCGGCCGTGACAGGCTCGACCCCGCCCTGGAAGCGCCGCTTCCGTGACCGGGGAGCGGCCGGTCCGTCCCAGGACGGCTTGCACGACGACGAGCGGGGCCACCCGGCCTCGCTCGAAGCAGCGGACGCGACAGGCGCTTCCGGCGCCCTGGAGGTGCCGGTGACCAAGGCGCCTGTCGCCAGACGCCGGGCGGCCGCCGTCGGCCACGGGGTCGCGGAGGGCGTCCGTAAGGGCGGCAGCCGGGCCAGGGCCGCCCTGGCGTACGTCACCGACCCCATTATCGAGATGGCCCCGCGGATCCCCGTACGCGACCTCGCCGCACTCCGCCGGCAGTTTCCGGGCCTGGGGCCCGAACAGCTCGCGGACAAACTCGTCGCGGGCGCGTGCAACGCGACGTCCACCGTGGGCGCCGGCGTCGGCGCCGCCGCGATGATGCCCGTACCGCCGGCCATGCCCACGGAGCTGGCCGCCGAGGTCACCGGCGTCGCCGCGATCGAACTGAAACTGATCGCCGAGCTGTACGAGGTCTACGGCCTGCGACCGCCTGGCAATCTGAAAGAGCGCTCCACCACGTATCTGAACTCGTGGTCCGAGGAGCGCGGCATCGACGTGACCAAGCCGTCAACGCTCAACGCGGCCCTCGGGGGCCAGATGAAGCGCGAGCTGCGCCAGCAGATTATGAAGCGCACGGTCCGCAACCTGCCGAACCTGATGCCCTTCATGGTGGGCGCGGCCGTCGGGGCGCTCATGAACCGCCGTGACACGAGAAAGCTCGCGGACCGGGTCCGCAAGGACCTCCGCAAGGTGCAGGTCCCCTGGGACGCCCTCCCGGCGCTGCCGCCCCTGGAGGAGCCGGCCGACCCGCTGAGCATGGGCGACCTCCGCGGAGAGCTGGGGCGCTGATCCCGAACGGATCCACCGGTCCCGCCCCCCCCGCGGCGGGCAAAGTTCTGACCGCCCAAAGGAAAAGTTTCCGTACGAGTACACGTACGGAAACTTGTTCGGGTTCGGGCTCGGACACAGATGCGGGCCGGACGTCGTGGTGGACACCGGGACGGCCCCGGTGCGGTCCGGCCGCGGTCGCCGCCCGTCTACGCGTTCGTGCGCGCGGACTCCAGGGCCGCCGCCAGCCGCTCCGGGTCACGGGTCGACAGATAGACGTACGGAGTCGGGTCGGCCGGGTCGGTGATGTCCACGCGCAGGGCCGTCGGGATGTACGCCCGCAACAGCATGTGGGCGCGCGCGTCGGCCTTGAACGACCGCCAGGCGCGGGCCTCTTCGGGGTCGAGGACGTGTGCCTCGCCCAGGGCGGAGACCGGGATCCTGGCGTCCCCGGCGATCAGGGCGCCGCCCACCACACGGATCCGTGCGGAGCCGTACGAACTGGCCACCACCGCCGACACCGCCGTGCCGCCGACCAGGCCGCCCAGCAGGGGGAGCGTGCCGAAGGGGAGCAGGATCAGCGCCATCGAGACGCCCACCAGCAGGCAGACGAACCACCAGGATCGGGGCGCGGTCAGACGTTCTTCGTACGGCGAGGCGGAGGGCTGCATACCGCCAAGCCTGCCACGGTGCGTACGGGCCGCTGACGCGGAGGTAAGGTCTGCGCCTGTGAGTGGTACATCTTCGGCCCTGCGGCCCCCGGCCGACGCCGTGGCGCCGGTGCGCCATCCCGACGCGCCCGCCCCGGGCGAGCTCCTCGGCGCGCACTACGCCCAGTGTTTCGGCTGCGGCGGCGGACAGACGCACGGACTGCACCTGGAGGCCCGCGCGGGCGACGGGGTGCGGATCACCGCAGAGTTCACCGTGCAGAGCGCGCACCAGGGTGCTCCCGGTCTGGCGCACGGCGGCGTCCTCGCCACTGCCCTCGACGAGACCCTCGGCTCGTTGAACTGGCTGCTGCGCACCATCGCCGTCACCGGCCGCCTGGAGACCGACTTCGTACGGCCCGTGCCCGTGGGCACCGTGCTGTATCTGGAGGCCGAGGTCACGGCGGTGGCCGGACGCAAGATCTATTCGTCCGCCACGGGACGGATCGGTGGCCCCGAGGGGCCCGTCGCCGTCCGCGCGGACGCCCTCTTCATCGAAGTGAAGGTCGACCACTTCGTGGACAACGGCCGGCCGGAGGAGATCCGGGCGGCCATGGACGACCCCGACCAGGTCCGTCGTGCCCGTGCTTTCGAGGTGAACCCGTGACCCCCGCCAAGACCCCGGTGGGCGTGCTGATCAAGCGCGTCGACCCGGACGTACCGCTTCCGCACTACGCGCATCCCGGCGACGCCGGCGCGGACCTGCGGACCACCGAGAGCCATGTGCTGGAGCCCGGCGAACGCGCCGTGCTCCCCACCGGGGTCTGCATCGCGCTTCCCGAGGGGTACGCCGCCTTCGTGCACCCCCGTTCGGGGCTGGCCGCCCGCTGCGGTGTCGCTCTCGTGAATGCCCCGGGGACGGTTGATGCCGGGTACCGTGGGGAGATCAAGGTGATCGTGGTGAATCTCGACCCGCGCGAGTCCGTGCGGTTCGAGCGCTTCGACCGGATTGCCCAACTGGTCGTCCAGCAGGTCGAGAAGGTGAGCTTCCAGGAAGTCGCGGAGCTTCCCGACTCGGCGCGGGCCGCAGGGGGCTTCGGGTCCACCGGCGGGCATTCCGCGGTGGGCGGCACAACGGGTGGGAATCGATACGCTTCGGTCGTATCCGACCGGGAAGGACAGTGACGTGTTCGGACGTCGCAAGAAGGGCAGTGCCGCCGAGGACGCGGCGGGCGAGGCCGAGCAGGTCGACGGAGTCGGCACTGAGGCGGACGGGGCGGAGCGCGAGCGCGTGAGGCTCGAACCGGAGCCGCGCCCCGACGGTCCCTGGGACAGCACCGAGGTGCGCGATCCGGCCGACGGCCGGGTCGACCTGGGCGGCCTTTTCGTGCCCGGGGTCGACGGCATGGAGCTCCGGGTGGAGGTCGCGGGCGACGCGATCGTCGCGGCCACCGTGGTGCTCAAGGACAGCGCCGTCCAGCTGCAGGCCTTCGCCGCTCCCAAGCGCGAGGGCATCTGGGGCGAGGTGCGCGAGGAGATCGCCACCGGCATCACCCAGCAGGGCGGTGTCATCGACGAGGTCGAGGGTCCGCTGGGCTGGGAGCTGCGCGCTCAGGTACCGGTGCAGCTGCCGGACGGCACGGGCGGCTTCCAGGTCGTCCGGTTCATCGGTGTGGACGGTCCCCGCTGGTTCCTGCGCGGAGTGATCTCCGGGCAGGGCGCGGTGCAGCCGCAGGCCGCCGGTCTGCTGGAGCAGATCTTCCAGGACACCGTGGTGGTCCGCGGAGAGGGCCCGATGGCCCCGCGCGACCCGATCGTGCTGAAGCTGCCGGACGACGCGCAGATGGTCGCTGAGGGTGTTCAGCAGGAGGAGCAGGCCGGGTCCCGCTTCTCCGGCGGCATGGGGCAGTTGCAGCGCGGACCGGAGATCACCGAGGTCCGCTGACGCTTCGACGGCCGCGTACCCGTACGTGTGCGACGGGCCGCATTCCCTTAGGGGAGTGCGGCCCGTCGTCGTGCGCGGCCGGGTGCGGCCGGTGCGCCCCGGATGGGGCTCTCGGGGTCGTCAACCGCAGGTTGGCGTGGGTGTGCCGGACGATGGGCGAGCCATGGGGCACCGGCGGACGGGCCGGGTCGGAGTGAGGAGTGGCGGGCGCGGCGGGGGTGGTGGTCGCGGACGCTCTTCATGCCGTCCCTCCCTCGTCCGTATCTGGACATTGATGCCTTTCGAGGGGCTGCGTGTGGGCCAAACGAGTGAAGAAGACCCCGAGTCGCCCTCCGGATGTGACTACGCTGCGTCACCCTGGGCATGACGAAGGAGGGTGGAGCGTTCAACTTCCTTGATCCACACCCGACTTGCCGATCATGCGAATCCATGGGGGATGCGACGTGGGTACCAACTGGATCGAGAAGGCGCAGCGCTTGGGGGACGGGAGCATCGGAGGCGCGATGGATCTCCCGTCGGTTCCGGGCCGGGTCGTCTGGCACACCACCGAGAGCGGCGCGGGCGACGACGCCTTCAAGGCCGTGGCGGCGCATCTGATCCGCAAGACCGCCGAGCCGCACCTGCTCTACGACCCGACGACCGACCGCCTCGGACAGTTCGGCCCGCTGAACCACAGCGCCCGCGCACTGCTCAACGACGGTTCGACGAGGACCAATCGCGTCGGAAAGGTCTGCATCCAGATCGAGGTGCTGGGACGGGCCGCCAAGCCGTTCACCAAGACCTGGGAGCCGGGCCCGAACTACCGGGCCATGATGGCCGCGATCCGCTCCTGGAAGATCCCGGACACCTTCCCGGCCGGGCGCCTCGCGACCTCGGCCGCCGACGCCACCAACCGCCCCCGCTCGGTCTGGATGAGCAAGGGCGGCCACTACGGCCACGCGAACATCCCGGGCAACGACCACTGGGACCCGGGCGACATCGACAGGTCCGCCCTCTTCGAAGCGGCCCCGGCCGAGAAACCGGACAGTGGCAGCGCGGCCGTCAAGCCCGTCGTCGACCTCAGCAATCTGATCGCCGCCGCGCGCCGCGACCCGGGGCTGCCCCAGGGCGGCAAGACGCACAAGCCGGACGTCCTGGTCGTCGAAAAGGCGTTGGTGGCAGAGGGGTTGCTGCCCGCGCAGTGGGCCGACGGGTCCTTCGGCAGCAGGACCGTCGAGGCGTACGCGGCCCTGCAGCGCCGCTACGGCTTCAGTGGCGCGGAGGCGAACGGCATCCCGGGGCAGACCACCCTCAAGAAGCTCGGCCGGCAGCACGGTTTCACGGTCAAGGCCTGAGCGGTCCGCAGCCGACGCCCGCCGTTTCTCTTGACGCGGACATGGTCTGTACCTATGGTCCCGGCCAACGCCTGTGTTCATAAAGGCATTCCGTGTTCACATACGAGAACGGATGGCCCCCCATGAAGCCGACCGCTCCGATCCCCCCACGTCCCTCACGCTCACGCCCGGCACGCCTCGCGCGCCACCGCCGGGCGTCCCGCTTCGCGCTCCTCGCCACCGTCACCGCCCTCCTGGCCGGCGCCCTCGCCTGGCCCGCCGCCCCGCGCGCCGAGGCGGCCCCCGCGACCTTCGCGCACCCCGGGGTCACCGTCTCCCGCGGCCAGTTGGACTTCGCCCGACAGCAGGTCAACGCGGGTGCGCAGCCCTGGAAGGGCGCCTACGACCAGATGATGTCGAGCAAGTACGGCTCGCTCACGCGCACCGCCAAGCCCCGCGCGGTCGTGGAGTGCGGCTCGTACTCGAACCCCAACTACGGCTGCACCGACGAGCGCGAGGACGCGATCGCCGCGTACACCCAGGCGCTGGCCTGGTACGTCACGCGCGACGCCCGGTACGCGAAGAAGGCGATCGAGCTGATGGACGCCTGGTCCGCGACCATCAAGGACCACACCAACAGCAACGCACCGCTGCAGACCGGCTGGGCGGGCTCGTCCTGGCCCAAGGCCGCCGAGATCATCAAATACACGTACGACGGCGGCTGGGCGAACTCCGGGCGCTTCTCGACGATGCTGCGTGACGTCTATCTGCCGAAGGTCATCAACGGCTCGAACTCCAACGGCAACTGGGAGCTGTCGATGATGGAGGCCGCCGTCGGCATCTCCGTCTTCCTGGAGGACAAGGCCTCGTACGACAAGGCCATGGCCAAGTTCCGCACCCGTACGGCCGCCTACGTCTACATAGCCGCCGACGGCGCCCTGCCGAAGACCGTGCCGAGCCAGAACCTCGACACCACCCAGAAGATCGTCAACTACTGGCAGGGACAGTCCACCTTCGTCAACGGGGTCAC
This sequence comes from Streptomyces sp. NPDC127119, assembly GCF_042677425.1. Taxonomy (NCBI): domain Bacteria; kingdom Bacillati; phylum Actinomycetota; class Actinomycetes; order Kitasatosporales; family Streptomycetaceae; genus Streptomyces; species Streptomyces sp. NPDC127119. The sequence continues at coordinate 45,107 of NZ_JBHXTO010000001.1, forward strand.
CCAGGAGACCTGCCGCGACTTCACCCACACGGGATACGGGATCTCCGCGATCGCGCACATCGCCGAGACCAGCCGCATCCAGGGCCAGGACCTGTACGGCACCGACGTCGGCGAGCGGCTGCGGCACGCGCTCGGCTTCCAGGCGAAGTACCAGCTCGGCGAGGCGGCCCCGAGCTGGCTGTGCGGCGGGTCGCTGAACCTCGGGCTCGGACCGGTCACCGAGGTCGGTTACAACGCCCTGCACAACCGGCTCGGCATCGCCATGAGCAACACCGAGCGGCTGACGGCGCAGAACCGTCCGGCGGGCAGCAACAACCTGTTCGTCGCCTGGGAAACGCTCACGCACGGCGACAACCCGAGCTGAGCCGTTGCAGGTCCGGGCGTCGGACGGTGATACTGACGCCCGGTCCACGGGGGACGCGGGGGACACGGGGGAGGGGCGAGAGGCATGACTCAGGTCGTCACGCACACGGTCGGCACGGACACGATGGTGCGGGTGGAGAGCGTCCGCCGCTCGTACGGGAGCGGTGCCACCGCCGTGCACGCCCTGCGCGGGGTGTCGTTCGACATACCGCGCGGCGAACTCGTCGCGCTCAAGGGGCGCTCGGGGTCGGGCAAGACCACACTGCTGAACCTCGTCGGCGGGCTCGACGAGCCGGACGGCGGACGGATCACCGTCGACGGGCTCGACCTCTCCGGGCTCGGCGAGAACGGGCTGCTCGAGCTGCGCCGGGACCGTATCGGCTTCGTCTTCCAGTCCTTCGGGCTGATCCCGATCCTGACGGCGGCCGAGAACGTGGGCGTGCCGATGCGGTTGCGCCGGGCCGATCCGCGTGAGCGCGAGGAACGCGTCGAGCTGCTGCTCTCGCTGGTCGGGCTCGCCGACCATGCGGCGCAGCGGCCCGGTGAGCTGTCCGGAGGGCAGCAGCAGCGTGTCGCCATCGCCCGTGCACTTGCGAACAATCCGGCGCTCCTCATCGCCGACGAGCCGACCGGGCAGCTCGACGCCGAGACCGGTATCGGGGTGATGGAGCTGTTGCGGGCGGTGGTGCGCAGTGAGCGGGTCACCGCGCTCGTGGCCACGCACGACGCTGCGCTCCTGGATCTGGCCGACCGGGTGCTGGAGCTGAGTGACGGGGAGATCGTGGAGCGCTGAGGCGCCGGCCGCGTGTCCGCTTGTCCGCTCGACCCTGGGATTCGTCTGCGGGTCCGGTGGGGGCTGGGTGCGCCGTTCCCCGCGCCCCTTGGGGGCTGCGCCCCCTAAAGATTGCGCCGTTCCCCGCGCCCCTGAAGGTCCGTGCGCGTCAGGGTTGTGTCAAGGACGGGCTTGGGCTTGCTCGCCGTCTCATTTGTCCTGATCGTCGGTCGTATGGTCTATCCAGCCACGCAGTGCGTTTGGGAAGACAATGAGGCCATGGGACGCGGCAAGCTTCGGATCTATCTCGGTGCGGCACCCGGCGTCGGCAAGACGTACGCGATGCTGTCCGAGGCGCACCGCCGTGTCGAGCGGGGCGCGGACTGTGTGGTGGCCTTCTTGGAGCACCACGACCGGCCGCGCACGGAGGTGATGCTGCACGGTCTGGAGCAGATCCCCCGCAGGGAGCTGGCCCACCGCGACGCCGCCTTCACCGAGATGGACGTCGACGCGGTCCTGGAGCGGGCCCCCGCCGTCGCCCTGGTGGACGAACTGGCGCACACCAATGTGCCCGGCTCCCGCAACGCCAAGCGCTGGCAGGACGTCGAGGAACTGCTCGCCGCCGGCATCGACGTCGTCTCGACGGTCAACATCCAGCACCTCGAATCGCTCGGTGACGTCGTGGAGTCGATAACCGGCGTACGCCAGCGCGAGACCCTGCCGGACGAGGTGGTGCGGCGGGCCGACCAGATCGAGCTGGTCGACATGTCGCCCCAGGCGCTCCGCCGCCGGATGGCGCACGGCAACATCTACAAGCCGGACAAGGTCGACGCGGCCCTGTCCAACTACTTCCGCCCCGGCAACCTCACCGCGCTGCGCGAACTGGCCCTCCTCTGGGTCGCCGACCGCGTCGACGAATACCTCCAGCAGTACCGGGGCGAGCACGGCATCCGCACCACCTGGCAGGCCCGTGAACGCATCGTCGTCGGCCTCACCGGCGGTCCCGAGGGCCGCACGCTGATCCGCCGGGCCGCCCGCCTCGCCGAGAAGGGCGCCGGCGGCGAGGTCCTGGCCGTCTACATCGCCCGCAGCGACGGCCTCACCTCCGCCTCGCCCAAGGAACTCGCCGTCCAGCGGACCCTCGCCGAGGACCTGGGCGGCACCTTCCACCACGTCGTGGGCGACGACATCCCCTCCGCGCTGCTTGAGTTCGCGCGCGGCGTCAACGCCAGCCAGATCGTACTGGGCTCCTCGCGCCGCAAGGCCTGGCAGTACGTGTTCGGGCCCGGCGTCGGCGCCACGGTCGCCCGCGAGTCCGGGCCCGACCTGGACGTGCACATCGTCACGCACGACGAAGCCGGCAAGGGGCGCGGCCTGCCCGTCGCCCGGGGCGCGCGCCTGGGCCGGTCCCGGATCATCGCGGGCTGGCTGACCGGTGTCGTCGGCCCCGCGATCCTCGCGCTGCTGCTGATCAACGCCGACGCGGACCTCGGGCTCGCCAACGACATGCTGCTGTTCCTGACCCTGACCGTGGCGGCGGCCCTGCTCGGCGGACTGCTCCCGGCCCTCGCCTCGGCGGCCTTCGGCTCCCTGCTGCTGAACTACTTCTTCACCCCGCCGCTGCACCGGCTGACCGTCTCGGACCCCAAGAACATCGTCGCCATCGTGATCTTCGTCGGAGTGGCCATCTCGGTCGCCTCGGTGGTGGACCTGGCGGCCCGCCGCACCCACCAGGCGGCCCGGCTGCGCGCCGAGTCCGAGATCCTCTCCTTCCTCGCGGGCAGCGTCCTGCGCGGCGAGACCAGCCTCGACGCCCTGCTGGAGCGGGTCCGCGAGACCTTCGGCATGGAGTCCGTCGCCCTCCTCGAGCGCACGAGCGACGTCGACCCGTGGACCTGCGCGGGCAGCGTGGGCCCGCACCCGCCGACGCTCCCCGAGGCCGCCGACGTGGACATGCCCGTCGGCGACCACACCGCGCTGGCCCTCTCCGGCCGGGTGCTGCCCGCCGAGGACCGCCGGGTGCTGGCCGCCTTCGCCGCCCAGGCCGTCGTCGTCCTCGACCGCAAGCGCCTCCAGCAGGAGGCCGACCAGGCCCGCACGCTCGCCGAGGGCAACCGCATCCGCACCGCGCTGCTGGCCGCCGTCAGCCATGACCTGCGTACGCCGCTGGCCGCGATCAAGGCCGCCGTGTCGTCCCTCAGGTCGGACGACGTGGCCTGGTCCGAGGAGGACGAGGCGGAGCTCCTGGAGGGCATCGAGGCGGGCGCCGACCGGCTCGACCACCTGGTGGGCAACCTGCTCGACATGTCCCGCCTCCAGACCGGCACGGTCACCCCGCTGATCCGCGAGATCGACCTCGACGAGGTCGTCCCGATGGCGCTGGGCGGCGTGCCGGAACACAGTGTCGAACTGGAGATCCCCGAGACGCTGCCCATGGTCGCCGTCGACCCGGGCCTGCTGGAGCGCTCGGTCGCCAACCTCGTCGAGAACGCCGTCAAGTACAGCCCCGGGGGCGAGCGCGTCCTCGTGGCCGCCAGCACGCTCGGCGACCGGGTGGAGGTACGGGTCGTGGACCGGGGCCGGGGCGTCCCGGACGAGGCGAAGGACCGCATATTCGCCCCCTTCCAGCGGTACGGCGACGCCCCGCGCGGCGCCGGGGTCGGCCTGGGCCTCGCGGTCGCCCGGGGGTTCGCCGAGGCCATGGGCGGCACGCTCAACGCCGAGGACACCCCCGGCGGAGGCCTGACCATGGTGCTCACGCTCAGGGTGGGCCCCTCCCGCGCGGAACGCCCCGCGGAACCCGTACAAGAAGGGGCCGTACAAGAAGAGGCCGTGCAAGAAAAGGGCGTACAGGAAGAGACCGCGCGAGCAGAACGAGTACAAGAAGAGGCCGTACAACCGGAAAGGCAGGCTTCATGACCCGGGTCCTCGTGGTCGACGACGAGCCGCAGATCACCCGAGCCCTCGTGATCAATCTCAAGGCACGCAAGTACGAGGTCGACGCGGCCCCCGACGGCGCCACCGCCCTCCAGCTCGCCGCCGCCCGCCACCCCGACGTCGTCGTGCTCGACCTGGGTCTGCCCGACATGGACGGCGTCGAGGTGATCAGGGGACTGCGCGGCTGGACACGCGTACCGATCCTCGTCCTGTCCGCGCGGCACTCCTCCGACGAGAAGGTCGAGGCCCTGGACGCGGGCGCCGACGACTACGTGACCAAGCCCTTCGGCATGGACGAGCTGCTGGCCCGGCTGCGCGCCGCCGTCCGCCGCGCCGAGCCCACCGGCGGCGGCGAGGACGACGTGATCGTCGCGACGGAGGACTTCACCGTCGACCTGGCCGCCAAGAAGGTCCACCGGGACGGCCGCGACGTACGCCTCACCCCGACCGAGTGGCACCTCTTGGAGGTGCTGGTCCGCAACACGGGCCGCCTGGTCAGCCAGAAACAGCTCCTCCAGGAGGTCTGGGGCCCCTCCTACGGCACCGAGACGAACTACCTGCGGGTCTACATGGCCCAGCTCCGCCGCAAACTGGAGGTGGACCCCTCGCATCCGCGGCACTTCGTCACCGAGCCGGGCATGGGGTACCGGTTCGAGCGTTAGTGCTACGGGTACGTTCCTGTCAGCGGCCCCCGGTACGCTTTGAGGTATGAGTGCTGTCCCTCGATCCGAAAAGCCGGCGGGCCGGTTCCGGCGCATGATCGACCGGCTCTCCTCCTCCCAGGAGGACCTGGAGTCGGAGGAGCTGCGCGAGGACGCCGAGACCGCGGGCTGCACCCGTATCGGTGACTGCCGCGACCGACAGGTGGTCACGGTTACTGGTACCTTGCGCACGGTCACGCTGCGCCCGCGGGCCGGTGTCCCGGCCCTGGAGGCCGAGCTGTTCGACGGTTCGGCCGCCCTGGACGTGGTGTGGCTCGGCAGGCGTTCCATCGTGGGGATAGAACCGGGGCGCAAGCTGATGGCGTCGGGCCGTATCTCGATGAGCCGGGGCCGGCGCGTGCTGTTCAATCCGAAGTACGAACTCAGACCCCTCGGACGGGAGTAGCCGGTGACGTCGCTCGACAAGCCGACCGAAGACGCCCAGCGGGACGCGCAGGATGCGCAGGACTCACGGGCGGTGACCGAAGCCGCCCTTTTCGAGGCGTTCGGCGGTCTGCGGGGCATGATCGAGACGGTCCTGCCGGGCCTGCTCTTCGTCACGATCTTCACGATCAACAAGGACCTGCACTCGGCGGCCATCGCGGCCCTCGGCGTCTCGATCCTGCTCGTCGTGGTCCGTCTGGTCATGAAGGACACCGTCAAGCACGCGTTCAGCGGTGTCTTCGGTGTCGCCTTCGGTGTCGTCTTCGCGATGATGACGGGCAACGCGAAGGACTTCTATCTGCCGGGCATGCTGTACACGCTCGGGCTCGCCCTCGCGTACATCGTCACGACGCTCGCCGGAGTGCCGCTGATCGGCCTGATCCTCGGCCCGGTCTTCAAGGAGAACCTCTCCTGGCGTACGCGCAATCCTGGCCGCAAGAAGGCTTACGCGAAGGCCAGTTACGCGTGGGGTCTCATCCTGCTCGCCAAGTGCGCGATCCTTTTCCCGCTCTACTGGTGGGCCGACACGACCCAGTTCGGCTGGGTTCTGATCGCGCTGAAGATCCCGCCCTTCCTGCTCGCGGTGTGGCTGACGTGGGTCTTCCTCGCGAAGGCTCCGCCGCCGATCGATGTCTTCGCCGAGATGGAAGCCGCGGAGAAGGCCGAGAAGGAACGGCAGGCTGCGGCTCGGTCAGCTGACTAGGCACCCCTGCGTCCACGCATGAAGAAGAGGGGCACCCGGAGAAATCCGGGTGCCCCTCTTGCTTGTCCTCTGCCGCGTCAGTCCGTCGTGGTCTCGCGGCGTACCGACAGCAGGTCCTCCAGTTGTTCCTCGCGGGCCTGGGCCGCGACGAACAACAGCTCGTCGCCCGCTTCCAGGGAGTCCTCGCGGGTCGGGGTGAGGACCCGGGTGCCGCGGATGATGGTGACCAGCGAGGTGTCCTCCGGCCAGGCCACGTCGCCGACCTGGGTGCCGGCCAGCGCGGACTCCGGCGGCAGGGTCAGTTCGACGAGGTTGGCGTCGCCGTGGCTGAAGCGCAGCAGGCGGACCAGGTCGCCGACGCTCACCGCCTCCTCGACCAGGGCCGACATCAGGCGCGGGGTCGAGACGGCGACGTCCACGCCCCACGACTCGTTGAACAGCCATTCGTTCTTGGGGTTGTTGACGCGGGCGACGACCCGCGGGACCCCGTACTCGGTCTTCGCGAGCAGGGAGACGACGAGGTTGACCTTGTCGTCACCCGTGGCCGCGATCACCACGTTGCAGCGCTGGAGCGCCGCCTCGTCCAGGGACGTGATCTCGCAGGCGTCGGCGAGCAGCCACTCCGCCATCGGGACGCGTTCGACCGAGATGGCGGTCGGCGCCTTGTCGATCAGCAGGATCTCGTGCCCGTTCTCCAGGAGCTCGCCCGCGATCGAGCGGCCCACGGCGCCGGCACCGGCAATGGCGACCCTCATCAGTGACCGCTCTCCTCTTCGGGGCCCTCGGCGAACGACGCCTCGACCTTCTCGATGTCGTCCGTGCGCATCATCACGTGCACGAGGTCGCCCTCCTGGAGCACCGTCTGCGAGGAGGGCAGCACCGCCTCACCCAGGCGGGTGAGGAAGGCCACGCGTACGCCGGTGTCCTCCTGGAGCCGGCTGATCCGCTGGCCCACCCACGCGGTCGACGCGTGCACCTCGGCGAGCTGCACCCCGCCGGTGGGGTCGCGCCACAGCGGTTCGGCGCCCGAGGGCAGCAGGCGGCGCAGCATCTGGTCGGCCGTCCAGCGGACGGTGGCGACGGTGGGGATGCCCAGGCGCTGGTAGACCTCGGCGCGGCGCGGGTCGTAGATGCGCGCCGCCACGTTCTCGATGCCGAACATCTCGCGGGCCACCCGGGCGGCGATGATGTTCGAATTGTCGCCGCTGGAGACGGCGGCGAAGGCGCCCGCCTCCTCGATGCCCGCCTCGCGCAGGGTGTCCTGGTCGAAACCGACGCCGGTCACACGACGGCCGCCGAAACCGGAGCCCAGTCGTCGGAAGGCGGTGGGGTCCTGGTCGATCACGGCGACCGTGTGCCCCTGTTGCTCCAGGGTCTGGGCGAGAGCGGAACCCACTCTGCCGCAGCCCATGATGACGATGTGCACGACCGTCCTTCCGGTGTGAAAAGTTACTGCTCAGGCTGAAACAGGGTCTCAGACCGACGCCCAAGCTACACACGCGCGGTCCGTCGGCGGCACCCCCGTGCACATTGGCCCCACTCCGTGATGACGATCAGCCCGACAGCGTGCCGACGATCGGCCGGCCGGTGCTGTCCCAGTGCCGTCCTGCGCTGTCCTGCCGCTGTTTCAGTGCTGTCCCGGTGCTGTCGGCGGTCAGCGGCGGCTGATGCTGCGCACGCTGACGAGGGCCAGGATGCTCAGGCCGACCAGTCCGGCCGCGGCACCGATGAGTTCGGCGGTGGCGCCGGCGAGTTCCGCGGTGGCGAGCATGAAACCTCCATGAATTGGCAAAGGGGAGCAAAGGTTTGGCTTTTTTCATATAGGCACGGAGATTCGTCTGGCCAGGGATTACATAAGCGAGCGCACACCGGATTTCACTCGTAGAGCAGATCCCGGTCACAGATCCCACCGATCAGGCGTCCCGGTGGGCGGGGGAGGGTGGGCGAGGCCGTGTTCGAGCGCTTACGATCCTCACCGTGTCCAAACTGACCGACGTGCCCAAACGGATCCTGATCGGGCGCGCACTGCGCAGTGATCGGCTCGGGGAAACTCTCCTGCCGAAGCGCATCGCACTCCCCGTTTTCGCTTCCGACCCGCTCTCCTCCGTGGCGTACGCGCCGGGAGAAGTGCTGCTCGTCCTGTCCATCGCGGGCGTGTCGGCCTATCACTTCAGCCCCTGGATCGCCGTCGCGGTCGTCGTGCTGATGTTCACCGTCGTGGCCTCCTACCGGCAGAACGTGCACGCCTACCCCAGTGGCGGCGGCGACTACGAGGTGGCGAACACCAACCTCGGCCCCAGGGCCGGTCTCACCGTCGCCAGCGCGCTGCTCGTGGACTACGTACTCACCGTCGCCGTGTCGATCGCGTCGGGCATCGAGAACCTCGGCTCGGCGATCCCGTTCGTCGTCGAGCACAAGGTCCTGTGCGCGATCGCCGTGATCGTGCTGCTCACCCTGATGAACCTGCGCGGGGTCAAGGAGTCGGGCAAGCTCTTCGCGATCCCGACGTACGTGTTCGTGACCGGGGTCTTCCTGATGATCGCGTGGGGCGCGTTCCGCGGGCTCGTCCTCGGCGACACCATGAAGGCGCCGACCGCCGACTTCACCATCAAGGCCGAGCACCAGGGGCTCGCGGGCTTCGCCCTCGTCTTCCTGCTGCTGCGCGCCTTCTCCTCCGGCTGTGCGGCGCTCACCGGCGTCGAGGCGATCAGCAACGGCGTCCCGGCCTTCCGCAAGCCCAAGTCCAAGAACGCGGCGACCACCCTCGCCGCGATGGGTCTGCTGGCCGTCACCATGTTCTGCGGCATCATCGCCCTCGCCATGGCGACCAACGTCCGCATGGCCGAGCGCCCGGCGCACGACCTGCTGGAGAACGGGGTCGCGGTCGGTTCCGACTACGTCCAGAACCCGGTGATCTCCCAGGTCGCCGAGGCCGTGTTCGGCAGCGGCAGCTTCCTGTTCATCGTGCTCGCCGCGGCCACCGCGCTCGTACTCTTCCTGGCCGCGAACACCGCGTACAACGGCTTCCCGCTGCTCGGCTCGATCCTCGCCCAGGACCGCTACCTGCCGCGCCAGCTGCACACCCGCGGAGACCGGCTCGCCTTCTCGAACGGCATCGTGCTGCTGGCCGGCGCGGCCATCCTGCTGATCTGGATCTACGGCGCCGACTCGACCCGTCTCATCCAGCTCTACATCGTCGGCGTGTTCGTGTCCTTCACGCTGAGCCAGACCGGCATGGTCCGGCACTGGAACCGCCACCTGGCCACCGAGAAGGACCAGGCCAAGCGCCGCCACATGGTCCGCTCCCGCGCCATCAACGCGTTCGGCGCCTTCTTCACCGGCCTGGTCCTGGTCGTCGTCCTCGGCACCAAGTTCACGCACGGCGCCTGGGTCGCCCTGCTCGGCATGGTCATCTTCTACGCGACGATGTCCGCGATCCGGAAGCACTACGACCGGGTGGCCGAGGAGATCGCCGCGCCCGAGGGCCCGTCCGACGACACCCTGCGTCCCTCGCGCGTGCACTCCGTCGTCCTGATCTCCAAGATCCACCGGCCGGCGCTGCGTGCCCTCGGCTACGCCAAACTGATGCGCTCCGACACCCTGGAGGCGCTCAGCGTCAACGTCGACCCGGCCGAGACGAAGGCCCTGCGCGACGAGTGGGAGCGACGCGGCTTCACCGTCCCGCTGAAGATCCTCGACTCGCCGTACCGCGAGATCACCCGGCCGGTCATCGAGTACGTGAAGGGGCTGCGCCGCGAGTCCCCGCGTGACGTGGTGTCCGTGATCATCCCCGAGTACGTGGTCGGCCACTGGTACGAGCACCTGCTGCACAACCAGAGCGCGCTGCGGCTCAAGGGCCGGCTGCTGTTCACGCCGGGCGTGATGGTGACGTCCGTGCCGTACCAGCTGGAGTCCTCCGAGGTGGCCAAGAAGCGCGCCCGCAGGCGTTCGGAGTGGACCGCACCCGGTTCGGTGCGGCGCGGTCCCGCGGAGCACCGGCCGAAGGAGCCGTCGGGGCCCAAGCGCTGAGGGCCCCGGGCGGCCGGGCCGATGTGCTCGTGGTGAGCGGTCGGTGAGGCGGATGTGCTTGTGGTGAGCGGTCGGGCGGCGTCCACGTAGACTGGTGGGCTGTTGTCCGGCTGCCCCGGCAGTTCCGGCCGCCAGTTCTGGCAGTCCGTCCCCTTTCGCATCTGGAGTCACCCCGCAATGCAGGCAGAACCGAAGAAAACGCCGGCGGGGTCGCTCGTGGGGCAGGAGTACGAGGTCGAGGTCGGCCCCGTCGCGCACGGCGGGCACTGCGTCGCCCGCACCGACGCCGGCCAGGTCCTCTTCGTACGGCATGCGCTGCCCGGCGAGCGGGTGCTCGCGCGGGTGACGGACGGCGAGGAGGACTCGCGGTTCCTGCGCGCCGACGCGGTCGAGATCCGGGAAGCCTCCAAAGACCGGGTGGCGGCCCCGTGCCCCTACGCGGGCCCCGGGCGCTGCGGCGGCTGCGACTGGCAGCACGCCAAGCCGGGTGCGCAGCGGCGGCTCAAGGGCGAGGTCGTCGCCGAGCAGCTGCAGCGGCTCGCGGGCCTCACCCCGGAGGAGGCCGGCTGGGACGGGACGGTCATGCCGGCCGAGGGCGACAAGCTGCCGCCCGGCGAGGTGCCCGCCTGGCGTACGCGCATGCAGTACGCGGTCGACGAGGACGGCAACGCCGGTCTGCGCCGCCACCGTTCGCACGAGGTCGAGCCGATCGAGCACTGCATGATCGCCGCCCCCGGGATCTCCGAGCTGGGCATCGAGAAGCACGACTGGTCCGGCATGGAGTCCGTCGACGCGATCGCCGCGACGGGTTCGCAGGACCGCATGGTCATCCTCGAACCGAAGCCCGGCGCCCGGCTGCCCCTCGTCGAACTCGACAAGCCCGCCTCCGTGATGCGCGTCGAGGAGCACGACGGCGGCATCCACCGGGTGCACGGCCGCGCCTTCGTCCGCGAGCGCGCCGACGGCCGTACGCACCGGGTCGGCAGCGGCGGCTTCTGGCAGGTCCACCCGCAGGCGGCCGACACCCTGGTCAAGGCCGTCATGCAGGGCCTGCTGCCGCGCAAGGGCGACATGGCGCTCGACCTCTACTGCGGCGTCGGCCTCTTCGCCGGCGCGCTCGCCGACCGCATCGGCGACAAGGGCGCGGTGCTCGGCATCGAGTCCGGCAAGCGCGCGGTGGAGGACGCCCGGCACAACCTCGCCGCGTTCGACCGCGTCCGCATCGAACAGGGCAAGGTCGATGCGGTCCTGCCGCGCACCGGCATCACCGAGGTCAACCTCATCGTCCTGGACCCGCCGCGCTCCGGCGCAGGCAAGAAGACGGTCCAGCAACTGACGTCACTGGGCGCCCGCAAGATCGCCTACGTCGCCTGCGACCCGGCGGCGCTGGCGCGGGACCTGGCGTACTTCAAGGAGGGCGGATACCGGGTGCGGACGCTGAGGGCGTTCGATCTGTTTCCGATGACGCACCATGTGGAGTGCGTGGCGATCCTCGAACCGGTCGCGAAGGGCGCCTGACCTGCGGTTTTGCGCGTGCGCGTTATGGGCGGTGTGGGCGTTACGGGCGATATCTTGACGCGGAAATGACGCTCGTGACGCTCATTTGACGCTCGTTCTGATGGGGTGTCAGGTGGGTAGTGGGCAGGTCAGGTGGCGTCGAAGCTGCGAGTAACGATGCGACGCCGAGAGCTGGTGACGCTCAATGCGGGGCCGCCGGATCGTGCAGATCAGATGTTCCGGAAGAGAGCTGCGAAGGCGATGACCTGCCGTGATGGGTGGCTGATGTCCGCTGACCTGCGCGAATGACCTTTCAGCTATTTCACGTTCGTGCGGGTTGATGGAGCCGGAAGTCCCAGAAAAGTCCCAGAGGGCTCCCACGGGTAACGGGAGCCTTTCGGCTCTGCACAGCAGTGCGGGCTCGTCGAAGTGCCCGCCATCGAACAGCGTCAGTTCGAGCGAGGGGCGGGCGGCCGCCGGGCCGGAGAGGGGTGAACGAAACCGTTGGACGGTCTGCGCCGGCAGTTCGCCCAGGAAGGCCAGGGGGATGTGCCAGTCCTCGATGCGGTTCCAACGCAGGTCCGGATGGGCGGCGCAGGCAGGGCTCAGCGCGTGTGCCAGCTCGTTCTTCGCCTCATCGGGCGGCGCGAGGGCGATGAACGCGTGCTGGATGGTGGTCCGGGGTGGATTTGGGCACAGATGTTTCTTACCTCATGCGTTCGCGGGGCCGAAGCCTGACTGCTATCTCGGTGCAAGCCCGTACTTCAGTGTGGGTCGACTTCATCTGTACGTATACCCAGAGCGCGGACGCATTGGACGAGGGCGGCCAGGTTCGGCGGGCGCCTGATGTCAGCAGCGCGCGCGACACTTAACTCCGTGCCCCACTCCGATGAGCATCACCACGTACCGCACGTCCCCGACTCGCCCCCTGCGGCAGCGGCTGACGCCGTAGAGGAGCGCTGGGAATCCTGCGCCGCAGATCCTGCACTCAGTACCCCGCCGTCAATGGGGCGCCCGGGTAATGCTCCGCCAGGCGAAGACCTCGATCTGCACATCGGCTGGGACCGCTTCGAGAAGCTCCTCGTCGCGGTATGCCGTGGGGTACGAGGCTTGAGGGAAACCAAGTTTCGCCGCTACGGCGTCGAAGGGCAGGCCCAACACGGCATTGACTTGGCTGGACGAGAACCGGACGGTAGCTACACCGTCGTGCAGTGCAAGGACTATCAGACCTTCACTACTACTGACCTGAGGGCGGCCGTCACGAAGTTCACAACAGGCAAGCGTCCGTTCGACGCTCGAAGACTCATCATTGCCACCTCTGCCGAGACTCGCACAACCCAGCTGGAAGACGAACTCGGCAAGCTTCAGAACGCGCACGACGACCTGGATCTTGAGCTGTGGGGCTCCGAACAGATCAACGAGTATCTGCGCTATCTCGGCGACGTGGTCGCCCGGTTCTGGACCCGGGAGACTGCGGAGACCTTCTGCACAGGAGCACCTTTGCCGGGGGTGCCCGTGCCGTTGCCGGACCGTCAGGAATGGGCAGACAAGATCCTCGTCGGCCCATTGCGGACAAGTGATGTCGTGTCCATCCTGCGGCGAGCCGACGAACAGGTGTCGACAATTCCGGAAGAGTCCGCTCGGCTCTATGGTGAGTTGGCGCGCCGACTGGATAGCGAAGATTTCCGCGGACATGCTGCCATCCTGCGCGGCAAGCAACTCGACGCGCTCGTCGCTACCGGGCACACGGAGAAAGCCATCGTTCTCGCAGCGGAACTCGCGGTCGCTGCGTTGCACTACGGAATTCGGGATGAACCGAGGAAGCTCATTCACCGGATTCGTGAACTGGCCCAAGAGGATGCGGCCCCCGGAGTATCATCGGGCGCTAATGTGCAGCGCCACGTCCAGTTGGTGCGCGCAGCCGTTGACAGCGCCTTCCACCCTCTCGGTCACGCCGCGACCCTGGTCGAGACATTGCGTGAAACCGTGCCTGATGAGCCCGCGTACCAGCCCCTACTCGTCCTGCTGGCGGCCGAGAACCTCCTGGTCACAGACTCGGACAGTCTGAAGAGCTTCGCCCCGGTCATCGACGCTGCGATCGAGTACGCACGCTCCGAGAGCTCGGGCCAGGTCGAACGCGTCACAGAAGATGCCGTCATGCGCTTGCGTCTAGTGCGAGCCGAGTACGACGACTCTGAGCGCATTGCGCTCAGGAAACTGGCCCGGTACCACCAAGTGCCAGGTCGTCACGCAGCGCTGATCAACGCACGAGAGGCACGCCGTTGCGCTCTTGAAGGGCGCGCAGAATCAGCAGTGGAGTGCTGGCGAGACGCGGTTCACGAGGCCATCAACGCTGGGCTTCCCGAGGACGCCGCCGACTGGTTGTATGCCATACGGGCTGTGAACGTCCAGTACGGTCCGATCACATCTGACATCGACGACGAACATCGACTGGCGCAAGCTCTGCGCACCACAGGCCGTGGCCGACTTCTTAGCCGGGTCCGTTCTCCCAGGGAACAGGCATTGTCGGCCGTGGTAGCAGGCAAGCCTGTCGAAGCGGCTCTGTCCGCCCGGCGCTGGCTCACCGACACAGTCATCACGGGCAACTGGGCGAGCGAGACCGAGGCCTTGACGCTCCTCGGAGACCTCTACCGCGACAGTGGCGAGCTGAATATGGCTGCCCAGTACTTCCAACTCGCGGGCCGGGCGAAGAAGCTGGAAGAGATTGCAGGTAAAAATGATCACATCTTGCCAGTAGGCCCTCTGAGTGATGCGCCGTGGTGGACGCTGCATGCCCGTGCGGCACTGATCGCGGCGCAGGCCGACCTACTCGATGACGATGCGGCCGCCGCCCATCTCACCGCACTGCTGGCTCTGACTGAACGCGGCAGAATGGGCGAGTTGATGGAATCCCCACTTCGGCACCTCACCCATCAGGCCACACGCAGCGCCTGTTCTCTTGGGGCGAGAGGAACACCGGATCAGGCCCAGACTCTCCTCGACCTGCTTGCCGCTGATGTGCCACGAGGACCTCATCAATATCACTTCTCCGACGACGGACACGCAACGGGGTGTGTTGCCATCGCCAAGGCCCACTCCTGCCTCACAGCGAATGCCCTCACACGACTCTTCGACCTGACAGATGGCGGGGTCGACAAGGCGCTGAAACTAGTCGTGGATGATGAGGTGGTCGAGCTACTAACGGAGCGGGAGGATCTTATTTCTTTTCGCGCACGGGTGTCTCAACTTGATGACAAGGGCCTGTATTTGGCTGACATCGCACTAATGGCCATTGCTCCTGAGTATCCAGCAGTATTGAAAAATGCCGAGAAGGCGCGCGACCGCATCCTGCGACGATCCGCCCCGGAACCAGGCCACGCCGAGCTTGGCACGAGGCTGGTGGAAGACTCCTATTTGGTTGGCAGCCTCCACATCAATGCACGCAAGACGTGCCTCGAAAGGCTCATGGACATCGCAGCAGACCCTCGAGAGATCGCCATGGCGCGGCAGGATGCCATTACTGGTGCCGGCAACCTGGTCATCGACCTGCCGATCGAAGTTCAACGGCAGACGTTCCTGGTAGCCAAGGAGTACGCACTCGGAAGGCGCGACGGAAGCTATCTGGACGGAGAAGTGACCGGTAGTTCCCACCCGCTCAGCTCGTTCAAGTTCTCCGGGGGGTCGGCGTCGCTCCGCGGCAAGGGGCTACGGCTGACTGAGGTATCCGCCACTGAACCTGAGGACCACGTCTGGGTACGCGTCCGGGCGATCAGTCTGCTCTCAGAGCATGACAACGAGATCCTTCATGATGCAGCCATGACGTTGTCCCGACTCCCGCATGACGTTACATCCCAGATCGACCCTGGTGTCTTTGCCGCACACAGTTATGCCGGTGTCCGTCAGGCGGGCGCGGTGCTGTGCATGCGTCATCCCGCCCGCCATAGGGACACAGCCCTGCGACTGGCACGGGACGGTAACTTTCGTGTGCGCCGCGTCCTGGCGGAAGCGGCAGTTCTGGCGACCACGGAAGCAGCCGAACTATCCGCGGAAGTCCTGCAGATCCTCGCCCGCGACGTCCGGCACAGCGTTCGCGCAGCCTCCACCGGTGCACGGTCCCGGAAGTCAGGAGTGTCTAACTGATCTCTTCTTGCAGTCGCGCCGCTTTCTGGTAGAGGCGGCGCGGCAGACTAAATGGCTCTAGCAAAAATGGGTTGATCATGTGACTGTCGGCTTGATCGCTCGTTGATGAGGACATGGGGAAGCGTCAGTCGCGGCAGTGAGCCTTTTCGGCGACCCTCTGAAAGGTCGCCGAAAAGACTCCTCACATCCGCTGGGTCAGCGCTTCTGACCCGAAGAAGCGGCGGGGTGGTGAGCGGTACCGTACACGTACTGGTTCACCATCTGTTTGGTCCGCAGGTCTGCGGACTGCTGGAACTGCGTATTGTCCGCCACCCTCTTCGTGGCCGCTTGGCTGGCCTTGTACGCGGCTTCCAGCAGCGCGTCGTGCTTCGCGTCGCTTGCGCGGAACTGAGCCGCCAGGGCGTCGTCCGATGAGTTTCCGCTCATTTTCCGTCCTCCACTGTTCAAGTTCTCATGCTTTCGAATGTAGCTACGCCGGAGGCGAGTGAAGGGTTCAATCGGAATCCTGCCTGGAATTTTTGAACCGCCGGCACGCTCATGACGTACTGGAGGCCGCTTGGCTCGGCCGACGCGGGACACGGTTCCTCGACGTCCCTCCGGTCGACCGCCTTGTCGGCAGTGAAAAGCTTTCCACCAAGGAAGTTCGGCTTCGTACTCCAGCCGTGGTTCTCCACATGTCAGGGAACACGGATCTACGACTGGGCCGCGGCCGGGCTGCCCGTCGTGGAGATCGCCCTACCTCCTCGCCTACGCCCCGACCGACCTCGACGTCACCGAGCCGAAAAGGCTCAAAAGGCTCTGTGGGCAGGGTAAATGGAGCACCACGACTGGGCTACTAGAGTTCGGTGTCCCGGCGCAGCGCACTCCGTACGAGCCTCGCCCCGCGGCAGTCGGAGCTTGCCGTGCGGACTCGTGTCAGACCCTGACCGCCGTGCTGCGGGCCGCGTAACACCGAGGAGGAGACCGGTTGGACAGCGAGCTGCGGTTCAGTGTGCTGGGTCCTGTCAGAGGCTGGCGCGGAGCCGAGGAGGCCGAACTCGGCACGCCTCAGCAGCGGGCGGTCCTCGCTGCGCTGCTCCTCGCCGAAGGCGCGCAGGTCGGTGCGGCCGAACTCACCGAGGCGGTATGGGGAGCCGGGCCGCCCGCTTCCTCGGCCGGCGTCCTGCGGACCTACATCCACCGGCTGCGCAAGGCCGTCGAACCCGAAGACGCCACCATCGGGTCCGTGATCCGCTCCGTCGGCGATGGTTACCAACTGCCCACCTCGGCGGCCCGGACGGATCTCGGCGCGTTCCGCGACCTGCTCGCCGGCGCCGAACGGGCGCGGCAGGCAGGCGATCCGGCGAGCGTGTCACAGCAACTGCACGACGCGCTCCGGCTGTGGCGGGGGACCGCGCTGGCCGGGATCCGCGGTGAGTACGCGCGGATCCAGCGACAGCGGCTCGACGAGCTGCGGCTGTCCGCGCAGGCGCGGCGTATCACGGCCGAACTGGACCTCGGGTCCCACACCGAGGCCGTGGCCGACCTCACCGAACTGGTCGCCGAGCACCCTCTGGACGAGCGGTTCAGGGAACTGCTGATGTACGCCCTGTACCGCTCGGGCCGGCAGGCCGCCGCACTCGACAGCTACCGCGAGGCACGGCTGCTGCTGGCCGAGGAACTGGGGGTCGACCCCGGCCCGGCGCTTCAGACCATGTACCAGCGGGTCCTGCGGGCCGATCCCGGCCTGCTCACCGCGCACCAGCGGTCCGCGCCCGCCGCCTCCGGACCGCCCTCGGTCATCCCCACCCAACTGCCGCCTTCGTTACCGGTGTTCGTGGGCCGTGACGCCCAACTGGGGATGGTCCGGGAGCTGTCCACCGGAGGCACGGCGGTCGTCAGCGCGGTCGGCGGTATGGCGGGCGTCGGCAAGACCGCGTTCGCGGTGCACTGGGCGCGACAGGTGGCCCACCGCTTCCCCGACGGGCAGCTGTATCTGAACCTGCGCGGCTTCGAACCCGCCGCCCTGCCCGTCAGCCACGAGGACGCGCTGCGCACCCTGCTGGAATCCCTGGGCGCCGACCCCCGGGCGCTGCCTCAAAGCACTGAAGCACTCGCGGTCCGCTACCGCACCCTCCTCACCGGCAAGCGCGTGCTCGTGCTCCTCGACAACGCCCGTGACGCCGCACAGGTCCGGCCCCTGCTGCCCGGAGAACCTGGCTGCCTGGTCATCGTCACCAGCCGCGACCAGCTCTCCGGTCTGGTTGCCGTCGACGGCGCCGTCCCCGTCCACCTCGACGTGCTCTCCGTACCGGAGGCCCGTGCGCTGCTGGCCCGACGCCTGGGTCCGGCCCGCGTGGCGGCCGAACCGGACGCGGTCGGCGCCATCATCGACCTGTGTGCCCGCCTGCCGCTGGCGCTCGCGGTCGCCGCCGCCCGCGCGGCCATCCGGTCGGCCTTCCCGCTGAGCGCGCTGGTCGATGAACTGCGGTCCGGCGCTGGCGGGTTGGGGGCCTTCGAGAACGGTGACGCCCTGGCCGACGTCCGAACGGTGTTCTCCTGGTCGTACCACGCGCTCACCCCTGACGCGGCCCGGCTCTTCCGGCTGCTCGCCCTGCACCCCGGCCCTGACACCACCCTGTCCGCCGCCGCCGGACTGGCCGGACTCAGCCTTCCGCGTACCCGCCGGTCACTCGCCGAACTTCTCCGGGCCCACCTGCTGACCGAGACCGCGCCGGGCCGTCACGCCTCCCACGACCTGCTCCGCGCCTACGCCACCGAACTCGCCGAGGAGCGGGAACCGGCCACGGAGCTGCACGCGGCCCGTCGGCGCGTGTTCGACCACTATCTGCACACCGCCCACCAGGCTGTCGCGCTGCTCAACCCGACCCGGCGGCTCATCGAACTGGGGCCTGCGGCCGAGGGCGTACCCGTTGAGGATCTCGGCTCCGACACGGACCGCGCCAGAGCCTGGATCAACGCCGAGTTCCTGGTGCTGACCGCGGCCGTCGGGGCCACCGCCGCCCACCACTTCGACCGCCACACCTGGCAACTCGCCTGGTCCATGGCCAACCATGTGCATGAACGGGGCCGGTGGCACGACCTGCGGGCCCTGCGCCTCGCCGCACTCGACGCCGCGCGCCGACTGGACGACCGGGCCGCCGAAGCCGACGCGCTCCACGGTCTGGGTGTTGCCCTCGGTGGACTCGGGCACCTCCAGGAAGCACGGGACCGCGTCGAACAGTCCATTGAACTGTTCGCCCTGGCGGACGGGGGAAAGGACCGTCCCGAGTGCTACGTCACCCTCGCCTGGGTGGCCGATCAGCAGGAGGATCCGGAAGCTGCCCTGCACGCCTCTGGGCAGGCCCTGCTGCTCTACCAGGCCCAGGAACGCCGTGACCCGGGCGACGAGCGAGCCAGGACCGGCGTGGCCGCCGCGCTCAACGCGGTCGGCTGGAGCCTGTCCCGCCTGGGCCGCCACCGTGAGGCGCTCGGCCGGACCCGGGAGGCGCTGGACAGGTGGCTCGACCTCGGGGAGAACATCCACGTGGCGCACACCTGGAACAGCGTCGGCCACGCCCACCACCGACTCGGCGAGTACGACGCGGCCGTCACCGCATACCACCGGGCGCTGGAGTCGTACCGCGGCCACCGGAATCTTCCGTGGTTCATCGCAGGCAGCCTCAACCGTCTGGCCGACACCCACGTGAGCGCGGGTGGCCCGAGCGACGCGCGGCGTGCCTGGACCGAGGCGCTGGAGATCTACGAAGAACTCGACCACCCCGACGCCGAGTCCGTCCGCGCCGCACTGCGCCGCCTCGACGAACCGGGCCCGGGGTAGGGGAAGCCGGCCTGACGACGCTCCCGCCGCCCGGGTACCGGGGGCGGTGAGTGAACCGTGGGAGGTGCCTCAGCCGTAGGTGGTTGCCATGAGGAACACCCGGAGGCGAGCGGTCCGCCCGTCACCCCTGGCGTCGAGCGACCTCGCCGACGCCTGCCGCCCACCCGGTGACCCGCGCCCCCTGTCCCGGCCCCGAGAAAGCACCCCACCCGAGCCCCCCGGCGGCGGGCGAGTCCCGCCGCCGGGGAAGGCGCCCCGGCTTCCACAGGTCGACGTGGTGCGCGGCTTCGCCCTGCTGGGTATCTGCATGGTCAACGCGCCGGTACTCGCGGGAACCTGGAGCCTGGCGGCGGGCCCGGTCACGGCGCCGTGGGACCGGACGGTCACCTGGCTGGTCACGGCCCTGTTCACGACCAAGTTCTATCTGCTCTTCGCGTTCCTCTTCGGCTACAGCTTCGTCTTCCAGGAGGAGGCGGCGGCCCGCGACGGCGTGCCCTTCGCCCGTCGCCACGCTCGCCGCCTGCTGGGTCTGTTCCTCCTGGGCCTCGCCCATGCCGTCCTGCTCTACCCCGGCGACATCCTCATGACGTACGCCGTTCTCGGCGCGCTTCTCTACGCGCTGCGGAGGCTGGACCCACGAGCCCTGCTGTGGACGGCCGGGGTCCTGGTCGTCCTCCTCGCCGCGGTGTTCGTCGCCGTCGGCATCCTGGTGTTGAACCTCGACGACGCCGAACAGGTCCTCGACCCGGCGCTCCAGGCGCGGCAGGCCGCGGCCTACCGGGGCGGCATCGGCTCCGTGGTGCACGCCAACATCGCGGCCTACCGGCAGGCGTTCACCGGCGCGCTCCTCTACGGCCCGCACCTCCTCGCCGCCATGCTGACCGGCCTCGCCGCGGGCCGCCGCGGATGGCTGGACCCCGCGCACCGCACGGCGGGCTCCCCCGTCCGGCGGCGCCTGCTCACCGCGGGCCTCCTGATCGGCCTGCCGGGCGGCGTCCTGACGGCGATGTGCGGCAACGGTTTCTTCGGCGCCCGCTGTTACTACCTCGGTCAGGCGGTAGATGTCCTCACCGCGCCCGTGTTCAGCGCTGCCTACGCGACCGCGCTGCTGTCACTGCTGCACGGCAGGTACGGCCCGGCGATCGCCGCGGCACTCGCACCGGCCGGCCGTACGACCCTGTCGCACTACCTCCTTCAGTCCGCCGTACTGGCCTTCGTCTTCACCGGCTACGGCCTCGCCCGCTACGGCACCGTCGGCCCGACCGTTCTGGCCTGCGGCTGCACGCTGCTCTGGACCACTCAACTCGCGCTCAGCGCACACCCGTCGGTACGCAGGCGATACGGCCCCGCAGAAGCCCTGTTGCGCCGTATCACCGGTGGCCGTCCGGCGGTGCGGCGGCCGGCTCCTCGACGTGCCAACGGGTGAGGGACTTCCGAAGGGCCGAAAGGCCGTAGTGCACGCGGGACTTCAGGGTTCCCTTCGGGATGCCCAGAAGCTGGGCGGCCTCTTCCAGGGTACGGTCACGGTAATACACCTCGAACAGGGCCCGCTGGTGGGCCGGGGACAGCGTGGCGAGGGCCGCACGCACCATCATCGCCGTCAGCACGCCCTCCTCGATGCCCCTCACGCCCGCGTCGTACTCCTTCCATCTTTCGCCGTCGACCTCCTGGGGGCGCGTCCTCGCGCTTCGGTAGTTGTCCACGACGAGGTTGCGCGCGACCCGGAACATCCAGGGCCGCAGGTCGCCGTCCCCGCTGCTGCCGTGGGCGCGCCAGCAGCGCAGCAGCGTCTCCTGGACGATGTCCTCGGTCCGGACGGGATCGCCCCGCAGCAGGCGGCTCACGTAGGCGTGCAGGGCGAGGACCTGGGTGCGGTGGTCGGCCCGGCTCTCCTCGGTGTCCGGCCGACCCGATCCGTCGGACCCCATGAACGTCCAACTCATGATCACTCCTTGGGCGTCCGGACGGGACAGCGCTTCGGCGCACGACGGTGCTCCCCGCCGGCCACGCCCGTGCGGTGGTCGGCGGAGGCGGAGGGTGCTGAGGGAGGAAGGGGGGAGACGGTCAGCGGATGAGTTCGGCCGCTCGCTCGCGTACGTCCGTGAGGTCCAGGTAGGTGGCGGCCCCAGGGCATTCGGTGGACGTCCAGTCCCGGTGGCCGCCGACGGCGGGACCCTCGGTGGACTTGCCGCTGGTGGGACTGACATAGGTGACACCGGCCAGCGGGTCCAGCTCGTGCCGTGCGGCGAGGGACGCGGTCAGCCGTACGAGGGAGTCCCGCATCCGGGCCGACGGCTTCGCCTCCTCGAAGTCACCGAGCAGGGCGATGCCGATGTTCCCGGAGTTGAAGCCGAAGGTGTGGAAAGCGGTCACGACCTCGTCGTCCGCATTGTGCGCGGGTATACCGTCTGTGTCGCTGAACCGCCCCTCGTAGACAGCTCCCTGACGATCAATCAGAAAGTTGTAGCCGATGTCTCCCCAGTCGTTGGAGACGGCGTGCTGCTCGTAGATCGCGCGTACGGTGGCGGCGGGGTCGGGGTCGTCCACGGGGGTGGCGGTGTGGTGGACGGTGATGGCCTGCACCGGGGTGAAGCGGGTGGGTGACGACTGCTTCCCGTCCACGGTCAGCCGCTTCGCCTCGTCGGCACCCCAGTCCGCGCGGAGCAGCAGCCCGGGCGGCGGGAAGGCGACGTCGGACGCGGAACCGGACGGTGCGGCAGGCGTCGACGGGGTGCCCGGCGTCGTGGTGCGCCCTTTTCGCCCGAGCCGCCCGGCGTCGATCGCGATCGCCTCGACGACCTTCACCCCGGCGTCGACGTCGAGCTGATAGCCGTAACTGCCCCGCGCCGGTACGAGGGCCCGGTGCGGCGGCGCCGCCGACCTGGTGCGCAGGATGTCGGGGTCCTTGCCGCACGGGCAACCGGCTCTGACGTCCTGCCAGTCGCCCGGCCTGCCGCTCCGGTCGATCAGCCGCAGCCGCACCCCGTGCGGGGACCCGGTCCAGGTGACACCGACCGCGGTGATCGGGAAGGAGGTCCGCTTCACCCCACGCCCGGGGGAAGCCGCCTGGGACACCCGGACCCGCGGCAGCGCGCCGCCCACCGGACCCCGGTGGTCCGGGTCCGCCGCCCCGCCCGAGCCGGTCCCGCACGCTCCGAGCAGCGGGAGCGCGGCGGCGGCGGTCCCGAGGACCGCGAGGAAGCGCCGACGGGACGCGGGAGACCCGTGCTCCGCCGGGGTCCGGTGTCGGGGATACGTGTTGGTCACCATGTGCTCCGTCAGGATCGGCTGCCTTGTACCGACACCTACGGCGCGCTGCGGAAAGTGAGTTCACTCCATCGCGGCGAACCGGGAAGGGGCCGCGGCGCCGCTCCGGGCTGCCGGCCCATGGCCCCGATGACTCCCACGGATGTCCGCAGACATCTGCGAGGGACTGCCGGGCGGCACAACCCGCTGTCCACAGAGGGTGGTTGGCGAGTGATCCATGTCACCGGCGTCCGTTGAACCCCGGGGCCGAACTGCTCGATGTGTCTATCAAACCAGCGGGGAAACATGGGAGACAGTGAATGGCGATCCTGCGGCCACGGGCCACAAAAGCCACAAGTCACGAAGCGGTCATCAGGGCTCTGTACGCCGAGCACGGGAAGGCGTTGCTGGCGTACGCGACGCGCCTGACGGGGGACAGGCTGATCGCGGAGGACGTGGTCCAGGAGACGTTGATACGTGCGTGGCGTCATCCCGAGATCGTCAACGACCCGCAGGGGTCCCTGCGGGGCTGGCTGATCACGGTGACGCGCAATCTGGTGGCGGACCGCTATCGCGCGAAGGCGGCTCGTCCGACGGAGGTGGGTGAGAGCGAGGCGACGGTGCCGGTGCAGCAGGACCACGCCGAGAACGTCGTCGAGTCGGTCGTCCTGATGGAGGCGCTGGCCCAACTGAAGCCCGATCAGCGGAACGTGCTGATGGAGGTCTACTACTACGGGCGCAGCGCGGCGGAAGCGGCGGTGCGGCTGGGTATCCCGGAGGGTACGGTCAAGTCCCGTGCTCATCATGCGTTGAAGGCGTTGCGCAAGGTGTATGCGGGCAGGTCGGGCAGTGATGTTCAGTTTCGGAAGGTGGCAGTGTGACGACGCGGGAGCACTCCCATGACGGGCTTCTCGGCGCGCATGTGCTGGGCCTTCTCGATGCCGGTGAGCGGTCCGGGCTGGAGGAACAGATCGAGGCGTGCGAGGTATGCCGAGTGGAGCTGGCTGATCTGAGGGCGCTGGAGGCCGAACTCGGTGAGGTGCCGCCCGAGTTCTTCCTGGAGGGTCCGCCTGAGGACGGTGATCTGCTGCTCCGGCGGACGTTGCGCCAGGCGCGCGAGGAGGAGGCCGTCAGTCAGCGGCGCCGGGGTGTGCTGGTGGGTCTTGCCGCAGCGGTCCTCGCGGGGGCCCTGCTCGGCGCCGGGTATGTCACAGGGCAGGCGCACACCCCACCCGAGACACTCGCGTCCCGGTCCGCGGAAGGGGACGGGGAGGAAGCCTGGACGGGGTCGGCGACGGACCCGGCGACGCGGGCGACGATGAAAGTGAGCCTGACACCGGCCACGGGCTGGGTCCGGGTCGAAGCGACGGTCGGCGGCCTCCGATCCGGCGAGAAGTGCCGGCTGGTCGTCCGGTCGAAGTCGGGCGAGCGCGAGATCGCGGGCAGCTGGGTGGTGGGGCGGCCCGGTGAGGGCGCCGCGGGGGCGGGCCCGGACCTCTCCGGCTTCGCTGCCGTACCCCTGGACCAGGTGGAATCCGTGACCGTCGAGAACGGCCAGGGCGAACAGTACGTCGAAGTCGAGGCCTGACCGGGCCCCGGTCACCGACCGACGGACCCCTGCCGACCAGCCCCTCAGCCAGCCTGGCCCACGCACTCGGGCCAGGCTGCTGTCGTTTTTCCGGGCACGCGTCGTCCCGGTCCCGGGCGGCACAGAACTCCACGTGACCGGCCGCCGTATAGCCGTATGAAGGTGCTTCGTAGCCTTGTGTGCGAAAGGAAATCACATGCCGGATGCAGTCGACGGGACGTTGTTCCTGTCGGAGATCGACCATCTTCTGTGGTGCAAATTCCAGGGAGTCTGGTATCCAGGCGGGTTCGACAGGTCGCGCGTGGTCGGTCTGGTGCCCGACGCCTCGACACGGCTGCCGAGGCCCGCGATTCTGGCACTGCAGTACACGGAAAGGAACGACCAACCTCCGTCGATCACGTGGTCCGACGGGACCGAGCAGAGCCTTCGGCAGCCATGGAAACCCTTGTGGGCCGTGGCCGTGCTGGAGGATTCGCGGACGGAGTCGTGGGCGCGCGACAGATGGGCGCAGGCCAAAGCCGGTCGAGTCAGCCTCAGCAACATAGCGCCCTCCCCGCTGCCGCCGAGGAACGTACCCACAGTTCCCAATGTGCCCGTGGTCTCCCATGGGCAGCACAACGTGCAGCAGGTCAGCCAGTGCGCCACGGTGTATCCGGCGTACCCGGTGGCACACCCGGCGTCGTCCCGTCCGCCGGCGCCGAGCCACAGCCGTACGTTGTACGCGTACGCCTATCCGCACACCTATCCGTACGGCATGCCGATGGTCACCGCACCTCATGGTGTACCGGGCAGAGGAGCGCGTCCCTGACCGGCTGAGCGTCACCGACACCGGGGCCGGGCCCGCACAGGACGGATTCGTACCGTCCTGCGCGGCTCCGGCCCCGGTCGTGGCACTCCGCACCACACGGCTCAGCCCGGCACCGCCACCCTTTTCCAGGTGGCGGTGCCGGGCTCGGGAACCCACCGTGCTCCAGGCCGGCCGCGTGGGCGATCAGCTCATCGCTGCTGTTGAGACCCGCGCTGTTGCTGCTGTCGCTGCTGGGCTGCCCAGTGCGCGTTGATCTCCTCCTGGGTGGGAGGCCGCTGGGTATGCGTGGGCGCGGGAGGAAGCGCTGACGCCGGGCCGCCGTGGCCCCAGAACTGGTCCTGCTGGCCGGCGGAGTGCGCGTGCGCGCTCTCCGCGAAGTCGACTGCCGCGCCCACCATTTTCGTGAGCCTCACACGGGTCTCCTCGTGGACGCCCACGGCGGCGCTGGTAGCCGCGCTCGGTCGCGCCCCGTGCTCCGGTACCCAGTACCCCGCCCTCTCCCGTGTGGCAACTGCGCGGTGCCCCGCATCGGCTGCGGCGCGGTCGCTCTTCCTCGCGAGGTAGGCCGGAGTCAGAGCGGGATCCATGAACGCCTCATGGACGCTGTGGGATCCGCTCTCCTTCGCGGCAAACCTGATGCCCCTGATGGTCTCGCTCACGTCCCGTCCGACGGTCGGCTCTCCGTACGTGCCGTGCTGACGGAGGACGTTGTCGATGTGCTGCGCGGCCTCCCTGCGCGGCTCGCCCGGTCCGCCCGGAGCCTGTCCTCGCAGCCGGATGGTCGCGTGCACCGCCTGGGCCGCGGCCCCGAACGATCCGGGCCGAGGACCCGAAGAACTGGCCTGAGGCCGCTGAGGATCGGAATCTGATGGATGCGGCATGTGAATCGAACTCCTTCGGTGTGGAAGACCTACTGCGAAATTGAGCCGGCCGGTGGAAACGTATCGGTAAACCGTTTCCCTGTCGGTTGAGCTCCTTCACTCTCAACTACGCCGATGAACGCGCCGACAGTTCAATGGATCCGGCCCGGATTCTTGTTGAACCGGTCGTCATGTTCCTGCGTTGCTGTATTCGAAACAGCACACCTCCAGGATTTCCGGAGGGCCGTCGAACAAATCTTTTGTTTCGCTGATTCCGAGAACATTCGGGATGGGGCCCGCGGTAGGGCCGACGGAACGGCCCGCCGCTTCCCCGTGATGAGCTCGGACCTCTGGGGGTGCGGACGGACTCAACCCGCGTCCGCGTCCGCGCCGACGGTGCTCAACAGCTTCTTCGCCTCGGTGCCGAGACGGGGTCCCGCGAGCCATCGCGTACTGCTCGGGCCCACCGAAGTGTTGCTGACGAGCACCAGCGTGCCGTCGTCCCGGCCCATGAACCAACCGCCGCCTGACGCACCGCCGTTCATCGTGCAGCCGATCCGGTACAGCGTCGGGTCCTTCTCGGCGATGGACAGCCTGCCGGGCCGGTCCTGGCAGGAGAAGAGCAGATTGCCGTCGAATGGGGTCTCCGCCGGATAGCCCCAGATCTTGAGCGTGGGGATCCTGGTGATGGTCGGCGCGTCGAGCGCCACCGGGATCGCGTACCCGATCGCTTCCTCCAAGGACTCTGTGGGATCGCCCGAGCGACGGACGTGCAGGACCGCGTAGTCGTAGGCCGCGCCCGCCCCGCCGATCTCCTCGCCCTCCCGGGCCCAGCCGGTGGAGACGGACGCCCGGTCCGCCCACCAGACGCCCAGCGGCGAGATCTCGCGCGTGTCCCTGTCCGCGCTGCTCACCCCGGACAGCGCCTTGTTGTTGTACGACGGCACGAACACGATGTTCCGGTAGAAGACGCCGGTCCGGCCGGTGTGCACACAGTGGCCGGCGGTCCACACCAGGCTCGACGCGCCGGGGTCCGCGGGATCCGTCACCGCGGTCCCGGAGCAGACCCTGCGACCCCCGGGGGTGTTGAAGAACACCTTGCCCAGGACGGCCGCGTTCTCGACGTAGGGCGCCTGCTCGGGCTCCGCCGGGACGGCCTCCGGCTCCGGGTCGGACACCCGGGGGTCGATGTCGGCCTTGTCCGGCATCGCCATGTCGTAGGGGGTGGCTTCGGCCATGTCCGACGACGACCAGGTCTCCGGCTCGGTGAACTCACCGACACGGCCCGGGACCTCGGCGGGCGGACCCTGGCAGCCGGTGAGTGTGAACAGCAGGGCCGCTGTCACCCACAGCAGGACTCCCCACGGCCTTACGGCCCTGCCAACGGGCCCCTTCATCGCGTTTCCCCTCACGTGGTCGCCGTTCCTTCCTGTGCCGTCCCTGTCCCGTGCGGCTGTCCGCCGTGCGGTGTTCTTCCGTGAACCGGTCGCGCTCCCGTCGCTGCCTCCGCCTCCTGCTCCGGCCGGCCACGCCGTCTCTCGGTCCCGCTTCCCCGGCGCAACCGCGAGCGGCCATCTCTGTCGGGGAGGGAGCGCCTCGACAGAGATGGCCTGGCATGCGGTCGATGTCCGCGGCGGAGGGGGATATCAGGGATCTACCGACTGGTCACTCGGTGCTGAACTCGCCGATGAAGACGGAGCGGGTCCGGTTGTCGAAGTCCTCCGTGGCGAGGTTCGCCGAGACGCCGCGCTCCAGAAGAAGGGACTTTCCGGTGCAGTCGGGGCCGTCCCAGAGCTTGATCGGCTTGCCGGCCGACTGGTCGTCGTCCGGGCTGATCGAGGAGATGGCGCCCCCCAGGGAGGTGTTCTTGCAGCCTCGCCCGGAGACGGTGCCGACCGCGCTCTCGGAGTCGTCGGGGTCGTCGGCGAACTTGTACCGACCGTCCACGGAGCGCTCGACCAGTTCCTTCGCCCCGCTGCCGGCCGAGCCGCTTCCGCCGGTGCCGTTCTCCTCGATCTCGGGCTCGGCCGCACCGCCGCCGTCCTGGCCGGCGCGCTGACCGTCGGGGGTCACACCGAACCAGGTGCCGCCCACGCCCTGGCCGTTGGTGTCACCGGGGGCCGTGTCCTTGCTGAAGAGGTAGATCGGAGCCTTGCCGAGGGTGAGCTGGAAGCCCTTGCCCCGCTGGATGAAACCGACGTCGGACTTCTTGATGCCGTCGATGAACACCTTGCCCCCGGGCTTGACGAGGTAGGGCGGCCAGGTCTTCTCGCACTCGTCGAAGCAGTTGGACTTCGACGGCTCGTCCTTGTCGAACCGGTAGAGGACGAAACCGGCGGCGTTCGTCACCACGGGATCCAGATCGCCCGCCGAGGCAGCCGACAGCTGCACCCAGTTGCGAATGACGGGACTCGACTGCTTGGACTGCTTGGCGGGCGCCGCGTTGGCAGCGAAGTCACCCGTGCTGAGATCGGCCTTGTTCTGCTCGGCCGTACCGTCCTTGAAACTCACCTCGTCCGCCGCGATCGACGTTTCCGAATCCTTCACCGCCCCCTCGTCCCCGCCGCCGCAAGCGGTGAGGAGAAGGGCGCCGGCCATTACGGTCGCCGCGACGGTGGCCATACGAGTGCGATACATGGGAGAACCCCCGAAAGAAAGTGGTACTGAAAGTTCTGGTCTTTTCAGATCGGTTGACATCCGCAACACGGCTGCCGCGTCGGGTGGAGTTCTAAAAAGAGCCCTGCGTTACTCAACCGTGATAAATCTGGGGTGTGGTGACGGGCCGGGAGGTCAGAGCTGCACATCGTGATTCGCCAGATAGGCGACCGGGTCGATGTCCGAGCCGAAGACCGGTTCCGTGCGAACCTCGAAGTGGAGATGAGGGCCGGTCACATTGCCGGTGGCTCCGGACAGCCCGACCCTGCCCCCGGCGGACACGGTCGCCCCCTGCCGTACGTCCAGCCGGGAGAGATGGGCGTACAGGCTGTACTCGTGTTCGGCGTGCCGGATCAGCACGTAGTTGCCGTAACTCGCGTCGGTGGCCGACATGAGCACCGTCCCCGGCAGCATCGCCACCACGGGAGTACCGACCCGCACCGCCAGGTCAACCCCCGTGTGATGACCCGTGGTCCAGTTCCCTGCCTGGGCGTAGGCGGAGGTGATCACATATCCCTTGACCGGCAGGTACGCCGAGCCGGCCACCCGGCCCGACCCCGAGTTCTGGGGCTGCCCCGCACTCGGCGCCGGTTCGGGCGCATCCGAGTCCGGGTCCGCGTCGGAATCCGGCGGCTCCGCGACCGGGTCCGGGTCGCCGCCCGGCTCGGAGTCCTCGCCCTCGTCCCCCGTCAGCTCCGGCGCCAGAATCACCCCGCCGTCGGGCTGCTCGTCGGCGTCGGCGGGAGGCATGACGCTCGCGGTCGGAAACGCCGGGAAGGTGGTGACGGTCGACAGGGGCGGCGCGTCCCCTGCAGCGGTCCGTTCCCCGCCCGACAGGGCGAACGCGGCCACCGATCCGACGACGAGAAGAAAGCCGACGCCGATGATCGCCAGGGTCTTCCGGTCGAGACCGAACAGGATCGCAGGGGAATCGGAGGAACGCGCGACACCGGGAAGGGGCGGCTCAGCGCGAAAGCGTGGCTCTCTCCGGAGCCGGGGAATTCTGGTGAATCGCGGGACGCGCAGGCGGAAGCGTGATCGCTCCGGTACCCCGAAGTTCGCGTCGGCCCGGAAATCCGCGTCCGGATCGACATCCGTTTCCTTGCTCTCGTCGCGGTCGGCCAAGAGATCGGGCCGGAGCGGCTGCCTGAAATACTCCACGGGAATCTCCGGACGTCGAGGCTCAGTTCGGATACTTCGGTGCGACGTTGTCGCTCGCCTCGGGCTGCCAGGACGAGATCTTCTCGTCGATCCCGTTGTTCGGACCCTCCGGGTTCAGATTCGGCAGATAGGTCCGCGAGGGCATCTTGATCGCCGCACCCCGGTAGTTCTTGTCGGCGTAGAGGACGAGGTCGAGATCACTGAGATTCTGGATCGAGCTGATCTTGTCGTTGAGGTCGGTGCCGGCCTTGGAGATGGGCAGGTCCTGGCACTCGCCGCGCAACTCGGGTTCCGTGCAGACGGTGACCACCGCCCGCTCCGTCGCACGCCCGGCCACCTGGGGCTGCCACGAGCTGATCTTGTCGTTCAACTCGACCGGGGAGTGCGGGGTGCCGAGGTTGTCGATGGACTCATGGGGCTTGATCGTGATGGACGCGCCCGCGAAGTCATTTTCGGAGTAGAAGGTGATGCTGAAGTTGTTGTCGTTCCGGATCGAGCTGATCTTGTCGTTCCGCCCACCGGAATCGGACGAGGCCACCGACACCGATGTGCAGCGCTCGAAACCTGTGTGCTCGCAGACCTCGACCTTGAACTCACCCTGCGGGTTGGGGTTGTCCTCGAACGCCGGCAGGGGGATCGGCTGTTCCGAGACCGTGCGCTGCTCACCGCTCAGCGCCGCCAGGTCGGACTTCTTCGAGGGCTTGTCGGCCCCCCTGTCGGACTTCTCCGCCCCGCAGGCCATGAGTCCGAAAGAGGCCACCATAAGTGCCGCCGTGTACGCTGCCATTCGGGCCTGAGTCATTTCTGTTTCCTCAAGTGTGTGGATTTTCGTTTCCTGGACGAAGCCGCTTCGGATACACCGTCGATGGCTTCATGCCTCACAACGTGAACAGTCGGCGGGCAGTTCAAAGAATGTTTTCCAGGGACGCCGCGAACGCGGGCGGAGTCACCCGGGCCAGCGTCGACAGACGCCGCTCGGCCGCCGCGTAGCGCTCGGTGCCGTCGGCTCCGCTGATTCGGTTCCACAGTGGTAGCAACCGCTTCCCGAGCGGCACGGCGGCGATCGGTGTCGTCAGCAACTCCCAGCTCGCCAGGGCACGTTCGATGTCCTCGCGGGCCCGGTCGTCGCCCTGCCGGTGCCGTAGCGCGGCCACCTGGAGCGAGAGCGTGGTCGCCGCGGTGTGCTCACCCATGAGATGGGCCACATAGGCTTCGAGGGCGCGGGCCTCCAGCGCGTAGAGGTGATCCGGCCCGAAGCGATGAGCCGCCTGCCGTTCCAGCGCCGCCGCCTGGGCTTTGGCCAGCGTCAACTCACCGCTTATGACGGTCTCGCAGACCAGCGCCACCCCGGCGACCAGTTCTTCAGGAACGGTGACCGGAGCCGGAGCCGGAGCCGGAACCGGCGACGCGGTCGGGGTCGGGACGGGCTGTGTCCGAGGACCCGGCGTGGGCCTCCTGACCATGGGCAGTACAGAGGTGTCGTACTCCTGATACGGGCCGTGCTCCACATCTCTCGCCGGCCTCGTTCCCGTGGCCGAACCCGGACCCGTACCCGAACCCGCGCCTGGCCCGTCCTGCGGTGACGGTACGGCCGGTGCGGCGGCCTGCGCCGCCGTGGGTACCCCGGTCTCGTCGGAGGCATCCAGCGGCAACGGGTCCTCCAGCAGCTCGCTCGCCCCGTCCTCCCGCACCCGGATGCGCAGCACGAGGCGCCGCCGCTGGTCCAGGATCGACGCCTGGACCGGCGCCGCCCGGTCCAGCGCCCGCTGGTGCAGACGGTCGAGCACGACGGCCTGCGCGGCGTCGCCCGAGGCAGCCGTCGCGATGACCTCGCCGTCGACCGTCACGGCGCCGTCGGTGGAGATGAAGACAGGGCACGGCCGGTCGTCGAGCCGGTCACCCCGGTCCACGTCGGTGCCGGGGTCGGACTGCGCGTTCTTCGCGTCGCGCCGGTCCAGTCGGTACATGGCTCTCACTGTCCTTCGGTGTCTTGGGCGGGCGGGGACGCGGGCACCGCGCCCTCGTAGATCGCGAACTTGGCCCGGATCGCCATGACGTACTGCTGGGAGGCGTTGGTCCGGGGAACACGGCCGGCCTCCAGCACGGCCTCCGGACCGGCGTCGTAGGCCGCCAGGGTCAGGCTCACCAGATCGCTGAGCGGTTCCGGACCCACCGCCGGCCGTACCTTCTCCGCCAGTTCACACATGAAGCGGCCCTGGGCCAGGATCGAGTCGGCTGCGTCCAGCGCGGAGGTCTCGCCGTTGTCGTCGTCGTCCTCGCCCAGCCGGGTGAACACGTCGGGCGGCAGTTGCGACAGCCCTTGCTCGCCGTCGGGTCCGGTCCGGTTGCTCTGGAAGCCGGACTCCTGGTCGATCTGGGCGGCGATGACCACCGGACCGATGTCGGCGCAGAGCGCGCCCGCCTCGGCTATGGGGTCGGCCATGCCCTCCGGAACCGACTTCGGGTCGAACTCACCGCTCCCGTCGCCCTGGATGATCCCGGCGATCCGGTCGGGGTCGGGTCGCTCACCGGCGTCGCCGCCCCCGCCGCCTCCACCGGTGAAGAAGAGGATCAGCGCGATCAGCGGTGCGAACAGCACTCCGAAGCCGCCGATCACGAACACCGAGGAGATCGCCACGGCCATGGCGACAGGGGACAGCAGGCACCCCAGACCGCCCACGGCCGCACCGGCCTTCACGGCGGTCCCCACGCCCTCGGCGCCTGTGCCTCCTCCGGTGTCTCCCGCGTTCCCGCTCACCGCTCCCACCTCTCCCGACGGCCTTGCCTGTGCTGCCTCGTGCGGCCGGATCCGGTACGCGCTCCGGCCTCGGGCGCGGGGAGCGGATCCGTTCGTGCTCGGCAACGGCCCGGACCGCCCGGGCGGTTCAATCTCGATCAATCGGATCCGGGAGTGAACTGTCCGCGGGACTTCGGCCGTAGGTGGCTTTCGTAGGGAGTACGAGGAGGCGGAAAGCTCTCCTCCGGACACCTCCGAAGCCCGGCACCACGGCCCGACGGCCCGCGCCGGACGACTGCACCCGGACCCCGGCCCCCGCCCGCCACGGGCAGGACGCCGTACGTCCGCACAGGTCCTCGGGCTCCCCGAATCGCCGTCACCGATCCGGTCCGGCGTGCCCGGGAACACCCCGAGCGGAAGAAGGAAGAGGGACCCGATGACCGCCACGGCCGCTACCCCCCCGACGGACCCCTGGGTCCGCGGCCCGGTGAGAGCTCGTCAACCCGAGGCCGAGCAGCGGCCGTTCGTGCGCCCGGCGTCGAAGACCGCCGCCCCGGCCCCGGATTCCGCGCCCACTCCTGCCCGGATCTCCGCTCCGGCCCAGGAAGCCCCGCCGGCGCCCGGCCGGGAGGACGCCTCACCCACCTCCGTCCTCACCCTGCCGCCCTCGATCCGGGACGCTCCGCCGCCGGTCGTCCGGGCCTCGCCCCCGCCCACCGCGGGCATCAGCTGGGTCGGCGCGCATGGCGGCGCGGGCGCGACCACGTTCGCGGGAGCGCTCGGCGGGACGGACATCGGTCATGCGTGGCCGGAGGTGGACCAGGGCGAACCCGGCGACATCGTGCTGCTGGCCCGGACCCATCTGGCCGGGCTCCAAGCCGCCTCCAAGACGCTGGACTCACTGCGCACGGGCCGGCACCCCGCCGGGATACGGCTGGTGGCGCTCGTCCTGGTGGCCGACGCACCAGGCCGCCTGCCGCCCGAACTGTGGCGCCGGGTGCGGGTGTTGCGCGCTGCCGTGCGCACCTTCAGCGTGCCGTGGATCCCGCAGTGGCGGGTGGGCAGGTCCGCCCCCAAGGCGCCCCGATCGATCGTGGAGCTCGCCGGGTTCATCCCGTCGCGCCCCGAGACCACCCCACCCCGCTGAGGGCTTCACGCGCCGCACGCCGTCGAAGAACCCGGCCCTGGTGAGAACACCGCTCGCCACCCCAGCCCCCTGACCCGAACCCAAGGACGGACCATGCCCCGCGCCACCGCCGCCCACGAGGTCCTCGCCGCCACCTTCGACCCCGGCGCCGACGCCGACTTCCTCCTCGGCGTCCTCGCCTGGTGCGCCTCCGCCGCCGGGGTCGCGGGCGTCCTGATCACCGGCATGCTCATGGCCCTTCAACTGCGCCGGGGCGAACCCGGCGAGGGTGCCACCTACATGCGAGGCCTCTTCTTCGTGCTCGCCGGCTGCGTGCTCGCCGCGACCGCCGGACCGATCGTGCAGTTCCTCGGCCCCCTGGGGCTCTGAGCACGGTCCCTGGGCCACCCCGGGCCGTCTGCCACTTCCTCCTTCCCCCTCGCATCTCTCATCATCACCTCCATCCTCAGGAGATCCGTCATGCTCACCTTTCTCGCCGCCGCCGTTCCCGACCCGCAGCGCCAGGCCCCCGCCGCCCTCACCGACAAGATCGACCTCGTGCTTGGCATCGCCGCCTGGGCGGGCACCGCGGCCGGGGTGGCCGGTGTGCTGGTGACCGGCGCGATGATGGCCATCTCCGTCAAGCGCGGCGAGAGTTCGGAGCACATGAGCCGACTCGGCATGGTGCTGGGCGGCTGTGTCCTGGTCGCCACCGCCGGCCCTCTCGTCCAGTTCGTCTTCAACTGAACCGGCGAGGGACACCACACCATGTCCACCCCACCCGATCACGTGGGAGTACCCGATCACGTGGGAGTACCCGACCACGGGGGAGTACCCGACCACGGGGGAGCACCCGGCATCGAGGGAGCACCCGGCATCGAGGGAGCGCCGGTCGCCGACGCGAACGGCGGCCCCTCGACCGAGGGCGGCCTCCCGCCCACCCCGCTCACCCCCCTTCCCGCCCCCGCCCGCCACGACGGCGCGGATCCGTTCGCGGCACCCTTCTGGAAGCAGCGGGGCCGACTGCTCGCCGCCGGATTCCTCGCGGCGGCCCTCGGCCTCTCGCTGCTCGCCCTCCTCACCCGCCCCGACACCCCGCCACCGCTCGAAACCGCCTCCGCGGCAGGACCGTTGACCCGGGGCGCCGCGGACTCCACGGGCCGCCCTACGGGCTGCGCCACCGACGACGGTGACCGCGCCACCCCCGGGGCGCCGCCCGCCGACCTGCGCTGGCGCACCCTCGGCGGCACCCGTGTCCCCGTCTCGGCCGCCGCCGGTCCCACCCGGAAGACCGGACCGGTGCGGTGGTGCTTCGCCCACACCCCCATGGGCGCGGTCCTCGCCGCCCACGTCATCCCCGCTCAGATGACGTCTTCCGACTGGCGCGAGGTGACCCGGGACCAGGTGGTGGCCGGATTCGGCCGCGACCTGTTCGTCTCCCAGCGCGGCTCGTTCTCGGACGCCCGCCTCAAGACCCGCAGGAACGGCAGCTACGCCGGATTCCTGCTTGCCGATTACGACTCCGCAGACGCCACCGTCGACGTACTGATCAAAAGCCCGGACGGGCCGTACTTCAGCACATCGGTCCGGCTGCGGTGGAGCGGCGGCGACTGGAAGGTCCTGCCCGCCAACGACGGAGGACTGCACACCGAACTGACCTCGGCGGGCGGCACCGACGGCTACGTGCTCTGGAAGGTGTGACATGGCCTGTGAAACGGGCAGCGGCCCCGGCGACGTCATCAAGGGCTTCTTCGACTTCCTCGGCGACCCCATCGGCACGATCCTGGAGGTCATCGCCAACAAGGTGCTCGCCGGAGCCATCGCGGTCTTCGGCGATCTCACCACCGGCATCCCCACCCTCGTCTCCGACGGGACCGCGGACCAGGTCAGCCGGCAGACCCAGTGGATCGTCGTCTACACCGCCGTCGGCTCGCTCCTCTTCGCCGCCGCACGCATGGCGCTGGAGCGGCGCGGTGAGGCGGGCACCGTCGCCCTCAAAGGGCTGCTGCGGGTGATCCTGGTGGCCGGTGGCGCGACCGCCGTCGTCACCGCCCTGGCGAGCCTCTCCGACCGGTACGCCGACCATCTCTTCGCCACCGGCGCCCAGCAGCAGCTCACGACCATCGGATGCAGCGGCGGCGACGGCATCCCGGCGGTACTGCTGCTGATCCTCGCGTTTCTGCTGCTCATCGCGGCGATCGTGCAGACCGTGCTGCTCTACGTCCGGCTCGGCGTCATGATCATCCTGCTGGGCACCCTGCCGCTGGCCGCCGCCGCGTCCATGACCAACTGGGGCGGCGGCTGGTGGCGCAAGCACATCGGCTGGATGGTCGCCTGGCTGCTCTACAAGTCCGCGGCCGGTCTCGTCATCTTCGCCGGAAGCGCGATGCTCTCCAACGACGGCGACAGCGGCATCCACGAGAAGATCGCCGGCATCGGGGTCCTGCTCCTGTCGGCCCTGGCCCTGCCCGCTCTGCTCAAGCTGATCGTGCCGGCCACGGCCGGGCTGGGCAGCGGAGCCCAGGGCAGTACCGGTGCCGCGGTCGGCGGGCTCGCTTCGGGCGCCAAGTCCATCGGCGGCGGGGGCGGTTCCCCCGGCGGGATGTCCGGCGCCGCGGGACCCTCCGGGACGGCCGGACCCTCCGGCGCGGCCGGCGGATCCGGAGCCGCGGGGGCGGGCGGAGCGCGTGCCGCCGCGGCTGCCGGACCTGTGGGCGCCGCCGCTGCCGCAGCGATCAGCGCGGGCCAGTTCGTCGGCCGCGTGGCGGCCGGAGCGGTCGAGGGCGCGGACGGCGACCGGGGTCACAACAGGTGACCCACCGGCGCCACCCCCGGTGACCCGGCGCTGCTCCGGCCGGTGACACCACGCGGGTGCGGCGCGGCCCCGGCGACCGCGACGGCGCGGCCCACGACACCGCCGTATCCGCACCGCACCCGCGGAAACCCCCGACCCCCGGCGACCCACCACCCCATCACGCCATCAACCCACCAACCCAGGAATCCCCATGTCGACGGATACGGTTGTCCATCCCACCTACGGGAACTGGCGCCGCCCCCGCCGCCCCGGACTCGGCCCGCTCGGGCTGCTCGGTACGTTCGGGGTGTTCGGCGGGCTTGTGCTCACCCTGCTCGTCTCCCTGGTCTCCCTCGTGGCGGCCCTGTTCGTCCTGCTCCCGCTCGCCGTGGTCATCGTGCCGCTCACGGTGCGCACCCAGGACGGCCGAAATCTCTACCAGTTGCTCGGCCTGCGCATCGGCTGGTTGCGGCGCCGTTCCAAGGGCTCCCAGCTCTACGTCAGCGGCCCGCTGTCCACCCGGCCCGGTGGCCGGTTCGGGCCACCCGGGCTGCTCAGCCGCCTCGCCATGAGCGAGGGCCGCGACGCCTACGACCGGCCCTTCGGCGTCCTGCACCACCCGGGCCGCAACACCTACACCATCGTGCTCGGCTGCGAACCCGACGGCGGATCGCTCGTCGACCCCGGCCAGAGCGACGTATGGGTGGCCGCCTGGGGACAGTGGCTGGCACGGCTCTCCCAGGAGCCACAGCTCAAGGGCGCCTGCGTGGTGGTGGAGACCGCCCCCGACTCCGGCACCCGGCTGGCCAACGAGGTGCTGCCGAGGATCAAGGAGGACGCTCCCGCCGCCGCCAAGGCCGTGATGCGCGAGGTCGTCGAACGCTACCCGTCCGCCTCCTCCGAGATGAACACCTACATCGCGCTCACCTACGGCGTCCTACCCGGCCAACGCCGCCGCCAGTCCGAGATCGTCACCGAGTTGGCCATGCGCATCCCCGGACTGCTCGGCGGACTCGTCGGCGCGGGAGGCGGCTCGGCCGCGCCGCTGTCCGCCGAGCGCATCGCCGAGGTGGTCCGCATCGCCTACGACCCCGACATCGCCGGGGACGTCCTCGACGCCCGCGCCCGCCACGGCGCGACCGGCCTGGTCTGGGAGGACGCGGGCCCCGCCGCCGCTGTCGAGGCCGTGGGCGCCTACCAGCACGACTCCGGGATCTCCCGTACCTGGCTGCTCACCCTCGCCCCGCGCGGCACCGTCAGCTCCAATGTGCTGCGCGGCCTGCTGGAGGCCGCGCCGAACACCCGCCGCAAGCGGGTCGCCCTGCTCTACCGGCCGATCGACCCGG
Source organism: Streptomyces sp. NPDC127119 (assembly GCF_042677425.1). Taxonomy (NCBI): domain Bacteria; kingdom Bacillati; phylum Actinomycetota; class Actinomycetes; order Kitasatosporales; family Streptomycetaceae; genus Streptomyces; species Streptomyces sp. NPDC127119. Next base: position 82,834 of record NZ_JBHXTO010000001.1, read on the forward strand.
CCACCTCGGCACGCATCGTCGAAGCCGACCGCCGCGCCGCCCAGTTCATGGCGACCTCCGGCAAGGGCATGATCCAGGCCCGCGCCGCCTCCGAGATGCGTGCCGCCGAGCAGACCGCCGCCGAGGAGGCCGCCGGCGCCGGGCTCGTGGAGTTCTCGCTCATGGTCACGGTCACCGTCGACACCCAGGAGCAACTCGCCGACGCCGCCGTCACCGTACGCAATCTCCAGGCCGCCGCCCGGCTCTCGCTGCGCCCGGCCGACCGGATGCAGGCCGCGGCCTTCACCTGCACCCTCCCCCTCGGCATCCTGCCCTGGGAGCACACCCTCGTTCCGCAGGCACTCCAGGAGGCACTGTGAGCAGCACCGGCCCCCGGCGCCCGGCATCCAAGGTCCCGCCGGTCCGGCTGCCCGGCGCACGCGGCTGGCCCGGCCCCGGCGGCGGCGAGATCGGCCACCTGGACCCGCCCACCATGTGGCGCGCCACGACCGTACAGGCCTGCGGACTCTGGCCGTTCGCCGCCGGATCCGGCTCCCCGATGACGGGCGTGCCGCTCGGCCAGCACCTGAGCACCGGCGCCACCGTGTGCGGCGACCCCATCTCCTGGTTCACCAGAGCCCGTTACATCTCCAACCCGTCCCTGTTCATGCTCGGCATGCCGGGCCTGGGCAAGTCCACCCTCGTCAACCGGATGCTGATCGGCCTCGCCGCGACGGGAGTCGTGCCCCTGGTCCTCGGTGACCTCAAGCCCGACTACGCCGACACCGTGCGCGCTCTCGGCGGCCAGGTCATCTCCATCGGGCGCGGGGTCGGCGGCATCAACATCCTCGACCCGGGCGCGATGGGCGCCGCCGCCGAACGCCTTGGCGGACCGGCCGGAGAGAGCCTGGCCGCCGAGGCGCACGGCCGCGTCCTCAACATGGTCGCCGCGCTCATCTCCGTCGTCCGCACCCGCCCCATGGACGACCACGAACAGTCCGTCCTCGCCGCCGCCTTGCACCACCTGCGCGAACGCACCCCGACCGGCCGCGCACCGCTCCTGCCCGACCTGCTCGCCGTACTCCAGCAGGGCCCCGACCGGGTGCGCGCGGTCACCCTCGACCGCGGCGACGACGCCCGCTACCGTGACGCCGTCGACCCCCTGCACCGCTCCCTGCTCGGCATCCTCGACGGCCCGCTCGGCGGCACCTTCTCCTCGCCGACCTCCACCCGCATCGACCCGGCCGCGCCCGCCGTGTGCATCGACATCTCCCGCATCGGAGAGTCCGACACCCAGCTCACCGCCGCTGCCATGCTCGCCGCCTGGTCCGACGGACTGGGCGCGGTCGCCGCCGCGCACGCCCTCGCCGACGCCGGACTCGCGGTCCGCCGCTGGTACTTCACCGTCCTCGACGAACTGTGGCGCCCGCTCCGGGCCGCCTCCGGCATCGTGGACCGCATCGACGCGCTCACCCGCCTCAACCGCTCCCTCGGCCTCGGCGACGCGAAGATCACCCACACCCTCAAGGACGCCGAAGCGCTCGGCAGCGAGTCCGACCGGGCCAAAGCGCGCGGCTTCGTCGAACGCGCCGGCATGGTCGTCTGCGCCGGGCTGCCCCGTACCGAGATGGAGGAACTCGGCCGTGTCGTGGGGCTGTCGGAGCGCGAGATCGACCTCGTCTCCTCCTGGTCCTCCCCACCTGGCTGGGCCGTCACCGGCGGCCACGAGGAACCTCCCGGGCGCGGCAGGTTCCTCATCAAGGTCGGCGGACGCCCCGGCATCCCCATCAAGGTCGCCATCACCCAGACCGAACGTGACCTGCACGACACCAACAGCCGCTGGACCGCGGCCAGTCCGCCGCGTCCCGCGGACACCGGGCGCACCGCGTGAGCGCCCGCCCCCACCTCACGGGCAACGAACTCGCCCCTTGGGCGATCGTCGCCGTGGCGGCCGTGGCCCTGCTGCTCTCCGCCACCGTCTGGCTCGGCGGTACGACGGCCGCGGCGCTGACCGGCGCGGGCTGGAACCCGCCCCCCTTCGCCCTGTCCACCTTCGCCGAACTCGCCTCCCACGGAACACGGAAGGCGTGGCCCGGCGCCTCGCCGCTCGCCGTGTACAGCGGCATCGCGGTGGCCTTCGCCGCGGTCGCCGCCGTCGTCGCCCTGTTCACCGTCGTACGGGGACACCGGCGGCCCACCACCGGACTGGCCGGTGTCCGTGAACTGGCCTCGCTCGGCCCCGCCGGCATCGCCGCCCGCGCCCGCGATCTGCGCCCCTCCCTCAAGGGCCACAAGGAACTCGACCCCGACGACACCGGCAACCTCCTCGGCGACCTCGATCCCGACGGTCCCGAACTCCGGTCCTCCTTCGAGGACGTGGAGCTGGACCTCATGGCGCCGCGCGCGGGCAAATCCACCGGCATCGCCATCCCGCGCGTCCTGCGGGCCCGCGGCGCCGTCCTGCTCACCTCCAACAAGTCCGACGTGTACGCCGTGACGCGCGCCGCCCGGACCGAGGTCGGCCGCGTCTGGACGTTCGACCCGCAGGGCATCGCCCACGCCCCCCGCGAGATGTGGTGGGACATGCTCGCCGACTGCGCCACCATCGAGGGCGCCCGCCGCCTCGCCGGACACTTCGTGGCCTCCGTCAACGACGACTCCTCGAAGAAGGACTTTTGGATCTCCGCCGCCCAGAACACCCTCACCGCCCTCTTCCACGCCGCCGCGGGTGGAGAACGCCAGGTCACCGATCTGCTCGCCTGGCTCGCCGACCCGGCCGACCGCACCCCGATCGACCTGCTGCGCGACATGGGCATGCACGCCTTCGCCGAACAGCTCCAGGGCACCGTCCGGGGCGCCGTCGAGACCCGCGACGGCATCTACGAGACGGCCCGCCAGTGCGTGTCCTGTCTCCTGGACCCCGAGATCGTCGCCTGGGTCACCCCGCAGCCCGACCTCCCCGAGTTCCGCCCGCACGACCATGTCCTCACCCGCGACACCCTCTACCTCCTCTCCAAGGACGGCGGCGGCTCCGCGGCCGGGGTCGTCGCAGGGATCGCCGACGGCACCATGCGCGCCGGGGTCATGGCCGCCGAACGCATGGGCGGACGCCTCGACCCGCCCATGACCGCCGTGCTCGACGAGGCCGCGAACGTCTGCCGCATCTCCGATCTCCCCGACCTCTACAGCCATCTGGGATCCCGGGGCATCAACGTCGTGACACTGCTCCAGAGCTATCGCCAGGGCAGCCGGGTCTGGGGAGAGGCAGGCATGGACGCCTTGTGGAGCGCCGCCACCATCAAGCTCCTGGGCGCGGGTCTGGACGACGCCGACTTCGTCGACAAGGTGTCCAGACTCGTGGGCCAGCGGGAGGTCAGCACGCTCAGCGTCTCCCGCAGCAAGGACGGTACCTCGCGCTCCACGTCGTACCGCCTCGACCCGATCCTCCCGCCCGACCGCATCCGTGCCCTTCCCAAGGGCACCGCCCTCCTCCTGGCCACCGGTGTCAAACCGGCCATGATCCGGCTCCGCCCCTGGTTCCGGGAACCCGGCGCGGCGGTCATCTCCGCCGCCGCCAAGGCCGAGGCGGACGCGATCACCCGCCGCGCGGCGGAGAAGTGGACGGGCCATGACGGCATCGAGCACTGACCCGGCGGTCGCCGGGGTACCGGGCGCCGCGCGCACGGACGGCTGGGTGCGCTCCGCACCCGTGCCGGATCCGTCCGGCGGGAACCCGGTGACGGCGACCGCCCCGGTCCCACGGGCCGGTCCGCACACCGAGAACCCTCCGGTAGCAGACCCGGCGGAGCCGGCGCCTACGGTCCCGGAACGCGAAGAGCCCGGGCCCTCGCCACCTGTGCCCTCGCAATCCGTGCCCGATGCTCCACCCCCCTCGGACGCTCCGCCGCCTCCCGGCACCCCGCCCTTCGTCCTCTACAAGTCCGGGGGAGAGTTCGGTTCGGCCGTGTCCGATCTCGCGGTCTGGGTGCACGGCCTGCTGCTCCCCGTCTACGGCCGCGAGATCTCCTCCACCGCACCCTGGTGCCCCCGCTGGTACGAGCACATGGAGGCCGTAGCGCAGTTGTACGGCCTGTGGATGGCCTGGCAGGACCTCACCGGTTCCGGTTCCCCGATGACCGGCCCCGCGATGTGGCACCGGGACCACCTGAGCCCGGTGATGAACTCGCTGCGCGCCCCCTCCGGCGTCTTCGCGGGCTGCAAGCCGGGCCAGCACCGCCCCAAGGAGCCACCGCCGATCGACGACCCGGCCGCCTGACGGCGTCCTGCCGGGTGGGATCGGGAGATCGGCGGTGCGGCTGGGTATCCCGGAGGGTACGGTCAAGTCCCGTGCTCATCATGCGTTGAAGGCGTTGCGCAAGGTGTGTGCGGGCAGGTCGGGCAGTGACGTTCAGTTTCGGAAGGTGGCAGTGTGACGACGCGGGAGCACTCCCATGACGGGCTTCTCGGCGCGCATGTGCTGGGCCTTCTCGATGCCGGTGAGCGGTCCGGGCTGGAGGAACAGATCGAGGCGTGCGAGGTATGCCGAGTGGAGCTGGCTGATCTGAGGGCGCTGGAGGCCGAACTCGGTGAGGTGCCGCCCGAGTTCTTCCTGGAGGGTCCGCCTGAGGACGGTGATCTGCTGCTCCGGCGGACGTTGCGCCAGGCGCGTGAGGAGGAGGCCGTCAGTCAGCGGCGCCGGGGTGTGCTGGTGGGTCTTGCCGCAGCGGTCCTCGCGGGGGCCCTGCTCGGCGCCGGGTATGTCACAGGCCGGGCGCGCACCTGGTGGAACGGCGGAGAGAGCAGGTCCTAGGGGCGAGGTACGGGCGCGGGGCTACGGGTTCGGCCCGGCCCGTGCGGTCGGGGCCAGGCCGCGGTCGCGTCGTCCGCCGGTGCCGGACACTCAGTGGTCCGTGGCGTCGGTCAACAGCTCGTGGTGCGCGGCGATCCGTTCCCTGAGGACGACCGCGGCCAGGCGGGGCGACAGCCGGAGCATGAACTGCTCCTCGGCCTGCCGCAGTACATCCGAGACCAGGACCACACGTTCGCGGCGCCGCACCGCGTGCCGGACCGTGGCCTCGGCGGCGGCTCGGGCCCGTCGCCAGTCGTGCACCGAGGCGGAGAGGGCGAGGTGGTTCTCGCGAAAGGCTGCCACACGGCGGCGGAGCAACAGCTCCATGATTTCTGTCCATTGCATGCGGTACATATATGAACCAACGGTTCCGGACCCGATTCGGGTCAGTACGCGGCGCACATTTTTTCGCACCGTCACACGTCACTCGGCGGCAAGCCTGTTCCGCAGGGAATTGAGCGCGTAATGATGCCGGGATTTCACGGTGCCGACCGGTATCCCGATCAGGTCGGCGGTTTCCCGCACGCTGTGTTCCAGCACGTAGAGGTGGAGGACGACCTCCCGGTGCTCAGGGGAGAGGTCGTGCAGCAGAGCGAGGGTGTGCATGGAGGTAGCGACAGACTCGGCGTGGTCCGGCAGTGTCCTTTCCGGGTAACCCGTACCGAACAGTTCGTCCGAGCCCACCAGTTCGTTGCGCGCCATGGAACTTCGTGACCGGTCGATGATCAGGCGGCGGGTCACCGTCAGCAGCCAGCCGCGGATGGAGCCGGCGGTGGAGAACAGCCGTTCCGTGTGCGGCCAGGCCCGGATGAACGCTTCCTGGGCGATGTCCTCCGCGAGATGCCGGTCCCGGAGAATCTTCGCCGCGTAGGCGATGACGGCGGGGGAGTGTTCGGCCATCAGGGCGTCCAGCAGATCCGCAGGTGGCTCGGGTCTTGCGAGTGTCGTATCAGACGTATTCATCGTGCATCGGGTTTCTGGGGAGAAAAGGCGGCGACGGCCGCGTCAGGCGGTCGCCATTGCACGATCAAGGCAACCAGCGACCTGTATATGTCCCGTTGACGACCTGTCTATGGATCGTGCGCATGGGCCTCGAACCCCACTTCATGGGCCGTGCACGCCCCGTCCTGAACCCGGCTGGGCATCTCGCCGTAGCACTCGATGAGCCCTGGGGCGCCCCGGGCCGAAGAGAGTTCCCCAGGGAGGGGAGGGGCATGACCTCCGCAGCCGAGTTCGCCGATGTTCTGTACGCGTACAGCCGTCGTTCCGGCAGGTTCACCGCGGTGGACCTGTTTTCCATCAAGTCCGAGGTGCCACAGAACCTCAAGTTCTACATCTCTCAGTATCTGGTCGATCGTCTGGGTGAGGAAAGTCGAAAATCTTCCTTCATGGCCAGAATGGTGCGGCCCGCCGGCCGGGCGTCTTCCCGATTTCATGTGCAAGCGAACCGAATGATGGGCGAGTACGACGTGCATCGCGAATTTGCCGCTGCCTACCGGGAATTCAGCAGAAAGGTCGCGGAGTGCCAGGGGGAGATCGGTGCGGCGGGACGGGAGCAGTATGCCCGGAGAGAGGGCTTGACAGGTCAGCGTCCCGCGGTGGAATCGCATGGGTCGTACCGGCCCGGTTTCCTGGAGCATCTGGGGTCTGCCGTCAATCGGCTGGAATCCGCTCACGTCGGTTCGCTGAGGAAACAGGACGAGGTGAGGGCGCGCGTCCGCGAGGTACTGGGCGGGAGTCAGGATCTGGCCGCGATCCGCAATCTCACCACCCAACTGACGCAGCAGACACAGAACCTGGACGGCGCCTTGCGGAGAATGCGCCGGTCGGTGCAGGAAGCGCGCGATCGATTCCCCGAAGGGAAACCGAGCGCGAGCGACAGAGGGCTGTTGCGGGGGGAACGGCCTACGCAGCCGAACCCCGCGGACGCCGGCGCGGGAACGGCGAGAGCTGCGGCCTGGAGAGCCGCTTTGCCCGCGAAGGCGCCCTCGTCCACCAGCGCCCCCTCGTCCCACGCGGCGCCCCTGTCCGATCGGGCTCGCCGCACTCTGCGGACGGGCCCGTCCGCGGCCCCCTACCGTCCGCCCCACGACCCGTTCCGTCCCACAGGGCAGATCCGCTGATCGCGGTCCCGCCGTGTCGTTCCCGGCCCCACCCGTCCCTCGGTTCGAGGACAATCCCCCCTTGAGACACTGGAGACCGCTCACGGACGACGCGCCCGCACACAACGCGCACTGACAATGGGGAAAGGCCTCGACGTTGGAACAGCCATTACGCTTCTCGGTGCTGAGCCCGGTCCGGGCCTGGCGCGGCGGGACCGAGATTCCGCTCGGCCCGCCGCAGCAGCGCGTCGTGCTCGCCGAGCTACTGCTGGCGGAGGGCACGCAGGTCTCGTCTGCCGCGCTGTCCGAAGCCCTGTGGGGTCCCGACGCGCCCGCCTCCGCCTCGGCCGTCGTGCGCGGTTACATCCACCACCTACGCAAGGTCCTCGACCCTGGTACGGACCCCGCGGTCTCCCTGATCCGATCCATCGGTGACGGCTATCAGCTGTGCTCCGCGGTCGAGTTGGACCTGTTCCGCTTCCGGGAACTGAGCGCCCTGGCCGAACGGGCGCGCGGCGAAGGCGACCTCGCGGGCATGGTGAAGCTCCTCAGGGAGGCGACGGACCTCTGGCACGGCACCGCGCTGGCCGGACTCCGCGGCGCCCACGCCCAGCGGCAGCGCCACCGCCTCACCGAACTGTGGCTGTCCGCGACCGCGGCCCGCCTCACCGCCGAACTCGACCTCGGAGCCACCGCGGAGGCCGCCGCCGAACTGGCCGAACTCGTGGCCGCACACCCCCTGGACGAGCGGTTCCGCGAACTGCTCATGCTGGCCTACTACCGTTCCGGCCGGCAGGCCGCCGCCCTGGACACCTACCAGGAGGCACGGACCCTGCTCGCCGAGGAACTGGGCGTCAACCCCGGCCAGGCCCTGCGGACCCTCCATCAGCGCATCCTCCGCGCCGACCCCGGCCTCCTCGACCCGCCGCCGCCCGCACCCGCACCGACGCCCCCGCCCACACCGACCACCACTCCCGTCCCCTCCCAACTACCTCCGTCGCTGCCGGGGTTCGTCGGCCGGGAGAGCGAACTCGCCCGAGCGACGGCCCTGTCCGCGGACGGCGCCGTCGTCGTCAGCGCCGTCGCGGGCACGGCGGGCGTCGGCAAGACCACGCTCGCCGTGCACTGGGCCCACCGCGTCGCCGACCGCTTCCCCGACGGACGGCTCTACCTGAACCTGCGCGGTTTCGACCCGGTCGGTGTGCCCGTCGCCCCCGAACACGCCCTGCGCACCCTGCTGGCCTCCCTCGGCGCCGACCTGCGCGCCCTGCCCCAGGACCTCGACGCCCTCACCGCCGCCTACCGCACCCACATCGCGGGCCGCAGACTGCTCCTCCTCCTCGACAACGCCCGCGACGCCGCCCAGGTACGCCCGCTACTGCCCGGAACCCCCGGCTGCCTGGCCATCGTCACCAGCCGCAACCAGCTCGCCGGCCTCGTCGCCGTCGACGGCGCCCACCCCCTCCACCTCGACGTCCTCACCCCCGCCGAGGCGCGCGACCTGCTCGCCCGACGCCTCGGCGCCGCCCGCGTGGAAGCCGAACCGGAGGCCGTCGACGAGATCATCGCCCGCTGCGTCCGCCTCCCGCTCGCCCTCGCCGTCACCGCCGCCCGCGCGGCCACTCGCCCCGCCTTCCCGCTCGCCACTCTCGCGGCCGAACTCCGCTCCAGCGCCGCCGACATGGATGCTGCGAGCGCCTTGGACGCCTTCGAGGACGAGAGCGACACCGCCGCCGACGTCCGCGCCGTGCTCTCGTGGTCGTACCACGCCCTCACCCCCGAGACGGCCCGCCTGTTCCGCCTCCTCGCCGTGCACCCCGGCCCCGATGTCACCGCGCCCGCGGCCGCGAGCCTCGCCGGCCTCACCCTCGCGCACGCCCGGCGCCTGATCGCCCAACTCGTCCAGGCGCACCTCCTCGACGAGACCGCCCCCGGCCGCTACGCCTCCCACGACCTGCTTCGCGCCTACGCCGCCGAACTCGCCGAATCCGCCGAACCCCCCGCGGAACTGCGGGCCATCCGCCACCGGGTGCTCGACCACTACCTCCACACCGCCCACGGCGCCGCCGCACTCACCAACCGCGCCCGTGTGCTCATCCCCCTCGCCCCGGTGGCCGAGGGGGTGCGCCCCGAGGACTTCGGCGGCGACGCGGCGCAGGCGGCAGCGTGGCTCACCGCCGAACAGGCCGTCCTCATCGCGGCAGTGGCGCAGGCGGCCGCACACCACCACCACACCCACACCTGGCAACTCGCCTGGGCCGTCGCCAACCACTTGCATCTGCGCGGCTTCTGGCAGGACGAGGAGGCCATGCAGCGCGCCGCCCTCGACTCCGCGCGCCGACTGGCCGACCCGGTCGCCGAGGCGTACGCCCATCGCGGCCTCGGCCTGGCCATGGTGGGCCGAGGTCACTTCGGCCAGGCGGCGGCCGAGGCCCGGAAGGCCGTGGAACTCCTGATCGGCGCAGGCGACCAGAGATCCGCCGCCGAGAGCTACCGCACCCTGGCCTGGGCGATGGAACAGAGCGGGGGCCTGGACGCCGCGCTGGAAGCCTCCCGGCGTTCCCTCGAACTGTTCCGTGCCTGCGAGAACCAGGCCACCGACGGAATACGGCTCCGTACGTCGATCGCGTCGGCGCTCAACGCCGTCGGCTGGCACCACGTCCTGCTCGGCCAACACCGTCAGGCGCTCGACCACTGTCGGGAGGCCCTGAGCATGTGCCTGGCACTGGGCGACCACCTCAACGCCGCCCACACCTGGGACAGCATGGGCCACGCCCACCACCACCTGGGCCAGTACGCCGATGCCGTCACCGCTTTCGAACACGCCCTCGACCTGTACCGGCGCCAAGGCGACCTGCCCTGGTTCATCGCGGGCACCCTCACCCGCCTCGGCGACACCCACCGCGGCGCGGGAGACCCGGACGCGGCCCGCGCCGCCTGGACGGAAGCCCTGGCCATCATGGACGACTTGGGCCACGCCGACGCCGAGTCCCTCCGCGACCGGCTGGACCCCGGGTGGCCTGGACCGGACCACCCGGTCGATCACGTCACCGATTGACGAGCGAACCCGTTCCGCCAGTTCGGCCGAGGCCGTCGCAGGCCGCTGCGGCACCGGTCACATGCTTCTGCGGCGCCGCACGTCCTGCGCCGCAGAAGCAGCCGCGGGCCCGGTGACCGAGTCCCGCGAAGGGGCCGACGGCGCGGCCCTGTCCGTGCCGCTCGCCCGTAACGCGGCGGAGGACGCCACCCGTGTGCTCACCGCCTGCCCAGGCCGGGATGCCTCGGCGGACACGGGACCGCCGAGGCGCTGTGACCGTGACCGGGACAGATCCGCCACTGCCGACCGCGTTCGTGCCGGGTACGTCGTCCGACGGGGGGCGGGAGCGACGTCGGCGGTGGCCGTCGTCGTCTGCGCCACGCCTTGAGCGGAACCCTGGCCCGCGCGTCGACTCTCCGAGGACCGCTGCAGGTAGGCACGAACCCCGGCGCCGGCCGCAGCGCCCACCAGAGCGCCGGCCACCACCCCCAGGGGACCACCTGCGGCACCGAGGTATGCGCCGATCGCCGCACCCGCCACCATGTCCGGATGCTCGCGCACGAACTTCGCGGCACCGCTCGCGAGTTTCCTCGCAAGCTGCCATCCGCGCTTGCCCAGGTCGAGCAGACGCCCGGCCGTGCCGCGAGCCGGTGACGGGAGGGCGTCGGCCGCGGGGGCCGGCGGGGTGGGGGAGGAGGCGGTCGGGGCCGATGTCGGTGCAGGAGGCGCAGGGGTGGCGGGCGCCGGAACTGTGGCGTCCTCGCCGAACCGACCGCCCGCGGCGGACGCTACGGCGGCCACGGGGCCGGGCCCGGCCGGGGGAGGGACCTGAGGGCGCGATTCCTCCAGCGGCATGGTGGACGATTCCGCGGCGCGGAAGTGGCGCTGGTTGTCATCCATGACCGTGGCCAGCTGTTCCTCTGAGGGCCAATAGGCCCACCCGTTCATCAGCAGCTTCTCATCGGTCACTGCTGTTCGTCGGCCGTCGGTGGGTTCCTCGCCGGGGCGGGGAAAACTCGGCATCTCGGTCCTCCGTCGATGAATCGTCTCGCGGTTCGGCCGGGCGAACTCATCCATGCTTGGCTGTCGACGTCGCGCGCCCTCACCGATGGCTACGCGCAGCCGCGGTGATCCGGTTCAACGAGGTCGCGGGATCGGAACGTGCTGCGGGGATTCCACATATCTAAGACCCTCTGGTCCGGTTCATTCCGACGACGGCGTCACCTCCTGCCCAGGGTGCCGGGGACCGGGGGTGCGGTGAGGCGGGGGAACTCCGGGTGCCGTGGACCTGGCGGCGGGCCGCTTCGGCGATGCTCCGTGCAGCCGCGCTCCGAGCCGACGGGGAGCGGAGAGGGGCCGCGCGGGTCGTGAGGGCGTGTGCCTCACGGGCCAGCGCAGAGGTCCAGGCGTCGTCGCGAAGGCGGGAGACGAAGCTTGCCACCTTCGCCCGCCGGGACTGTGCCTCGGGTTCGGTGCCTTGTGCCGGACCTCGGAACCAGCCGCGCGCTGGCGGTGTGCTCCTCTCCGCGACGGCTTGCCGGGCGTCGAAGTGGGCCATGACGCGCCGGGTGCTTTCATGGTCGTCGCGGATGCCCTCGGCGGTCTGGGCCAGTTGCCTCGTATCGGCGACCCCTCGCAGGGCCTGTGCGTCGCGCTCCGCCTGCATCCTCACCAGGTCGAACGACGACTTGAGCAGGAGATCGGGTGCGCTCCGGCCCAACTTGGCGACATAGTCCCGTTCCACGCGTCGCAACGTCTCCAGACGGTCCTCCACCGTGCGCAGGTAGTGCCGCGCCACGTACCGCCATTCCTCGCCCGGTTCGAGTCGGACCGGACGGCTCGTCGTCCTCCGGGTGCGTACGTCGCCGTAGTCCCTGAAGTCGGCGTGGTTCTCCTGGCTGAGGAACTCCCAGCCCTGCCCGCCCCGCCAGAGCAGGTTGGTCGACTCGGGGATCGACTCCGGTCCCAGGCTCTGGTACTCGCCGTCCCCGAACCAGTCCACCGGCCGTTCCGCCGTCCGGAACTGCTCCGCCGCCGCGTGGTTCGACGTCGGGGACTGGTAGTGCCAGGCGGTGAACTCGTCCCGGCCGTCCTCTTTGGTCACGGCGAGGGCGCATCCGTTCATCGCGGCCGTGAAGACGAAGTCCGCGCGGAAGTCCTGCGACGACTCCAGCGGTACGACGGTATGGCCCACGTTCTGTTCCGGGTTCGCCGAACTCCCCTGCAGGTAGGGGACGTAATGCGCCTGGACGTAGTCCTCGGCCGGACCGACCGGGGGCAGGGAGTGCCCCCGGAGCAGTGCGCCGAGCGCCGGGTCGGCACGGAACGCCTCGGCGTACTTCTCCACGGCCGGTGTCAGCACGTAGGCCGGGCTTTCGCGACCGTTTCCCGGCGTCGCGTGCGGTGTCAGGGCGAACCAGTGGCGGTCCTGCTTGTCCATCCAGCGCAGAAAAGCCGCATGATCCATCCCCTTGGCCACCGAGGAAGTCCCCGCACCTCCCGAACTCCTCGCTCGCATGCCGTCCGCCATCCGCAGCAGCACCGTGTTGCTCCGAAGGAACTCCTTCGGAGCTGTGACGAACTCCCGGACCGCCCTCCCGCCGTCCCCCTTGCGCATGCCGATGGTGTCGTGTCGTCCGCTGGGAGTGGTCATGGTCGGTCGGCCTGTTCGCGTCCGTCGGATACTTACTGCCCGGTACGACGGTTGCGCGGCCCACGACGTTCATCGCGGCCGCAGGGCCCCTTCACCGGCCCCAGTGAGCCGGCGGCGCCGGTCAGGTCTCGGGCGTCCTGCAGCGAGCGGCCAGGCGAGGGGCTGCGTCAGCGTCGTGGCGCGGGCGACCCGGTCACGCCGACGCCGAGCACCTTCGTGCCGAACTGGGTCGGCCCGTCGGCACCGCACCCACATCGGCGTTCCTGGCTTCTTCCAGGATTCCCAGGCGCATCCTTCGACTGCTACGAGCGACGAGGACGGGGCATGGTCGACATGGAGGGGAGGTACGTTGGCGAGTAGGTCGCCTCCGTCGATCTGCTGTGATCCCGGCTGGCGTAAGCAGCACCTGGAGTCACCCGGAGCCGCGCATATTCGGCGGCGGAGTACTCAGGGATCCGCTGGTCCGGGAGGTGCTGCTGGCGATTCATCGCCTCCGCTGTAAGGGCCGCAGCCTTCTTCCAAGTACGGGAATTCTGCAATCCGGCATTCCGGAGTGTCTCCGCAAGCTCCGCGGTGACGGTCTCGTTGTGGACATGCGGAGTCGCTTGCGCGTAATTGATCCGCTGATCGACGTAGTTCCTCCACTGGGCATTGAGGTGGGGATCGTTTGCCGCAGTGGTTCGAAGCTTCTCCAGATTCGCATCGACCGCAGTGGTCTGACTTCTGTAGGAAGCTCGAAATTCCGGGCTTTCCACGTCTGGCGGTAGGTGCATGTGCGCGAAGTCGAGATCCCGATCGTTCGGCCTGCTGTAGCCGCGATCGGCCGCGACGTGCAAAGCCTCATGCACGGCCAGGGATCTTCCGGTAGCCGGATTGGGGTGAGTATAGGTTGGATCATACGTGATCTCGTATCCGGTCCCGGTTCGAGACGCTTGAGGTGCTTGCCCGCTCCCGGGCTGTGGCCTCAGTCAGGTATGAGCCAGCGAGCGTGCCGCGTGATCACGATATGCCGCTGTCTCGGAATCCGAACTGTCAGGACTGGAGCGATTTCCTGTATTGCCCGGACGCATTGCCGCGCCGGTTCTGTTCAGCGCGATGCGCTGCATCCGTATCGACTCTTCCATAATGATTACACCGGTTTCCCGTCGAGGCCGCATGAGCTTTCACTCAGCACAACGTCCCGGAGTCCGGAAGGGTTCACCCGACAATGGGGTCCTTTCGTTATCGGTATGAGCTGGCCGGATGCAAGGTGACGACAGCCTGAATGGGGCGGGTGGTCCGGGTGGTCGAGCACCGGAGCTCGCGAGCCGCGTGAAGATCATGAACAGTGCCGGGCAGGTACGGGCGCGGGCGGCGATGGACCTGTGATGGGTTGCGTTCGCCGCCGACCTGTCTGCTTGGCGCGCTCTTTGTCGACCGTGACGCTCCAGGCACTCACACACAGGACGGGGAGCTGCAAAACGACTCTGAGCTGGGCTTTTCCGTGATGTGCTCAGGTCAATGTCTTTTCGGTGACGCATCATGTGGAGTGCGTGGCGATCCTTGAACCGGTGGCGAAGGGCGTCTGACCTGCGGTTTTGTCCGTGCGCGTTATGGGCGGTGTGGGCGTTACGGGCGATATCTTGACGCTGAAATGGCGCTCGTGACGCTCGTTCTGATGGGGTGTCAGGTGTGTTGCGTCGCTGGTCAGGTGGTGTGATGACTGCGGCTGTGAAGCAGGGGAGCCGAGAATTTCGTGGTGCCAAGCGGTCAGGGTTAGTCGCCGGTGCGGACCGCCCAGCAGGTTCTTCGTCTGCTGCGGTACTGCGCTGACAGGCTTCTGGCCTGAACAAAGCCTTGCGGAGCGGGCGGTGTGCGGCTTCGTGGTCCGCGAATGGTCCGGATCTTGAATCCTCGGCCGCATCGGAACAGGGGCTCCCGCGCCGGGGCGGAGACGTGGCATGCCCCGGTTGTTCAGGGCACTCGGCAGGGAGCGCTCGTGCCATCTGGGCCGCTGTCTCGGACAGAACCCGGCGTATAGCCCTGCTCGTCTGCCGCTCTTCATTTCCGCAGGTCGGAGGCCATGTTTTTTGGCTAAACAAACTCCCGGGGTCGAATCTGGGCCGTGCGGGTGAGTGACATCGTGGATGTGTACGCCGAGTATCGTCGCCCCGGTCTGACGTATATGGGGCGGGCCCGGGCGTATCGGCTTCATGTCGCGTACAGAACCCAGCCGGAAGCGAGTTGGTGGTGGGCCTGGACGCGTCGGATGCAGTCGAAAGTATGGTCCGGTGTGTCTCTGCGGATCGGCGGGCCAGCACGGCCATCGACTACGGCATGGGCGCATGTTCAGCAGCCCGCAAAATGCGGAGCCCATGTCAGCAAGATCCCGCTGGCCTCCGCGAGCGACCTCCATCTGGAGTCGTCCGGCTGCTTCTCCAGGACCAGCACAGGACGTATCTTCCCAAAGGTCCTTACACGTTGGAGCTGGTGGGCGTAGTCGAGGACCTGGCCAATTCCCAGCCGAATCTGTTGATCTTCGCTCGCGCCGGTCAGGCTCTTGACCTCAGCGATGAACACGTCGTCGCCTCGCGACCATCCCGCGTCGAACCTGGGAGCGTGGCGAGCATGCCCGCGAAGCTCGATCTGCTGTCGAGCAAGGTGCTCGACCAGTGCTGTGACAGTTGCTTCGTGTGCTTCCGTGCCCTTGTCGAGCTGATCAAGGTCGAGCGCAAGTGCACCAGCTTCGTGCTGGCCGACGCTCCGTCGCTGGAGTGGGCCGCCGAGGATGCCATCCCCAGTCTGAGGCAGTACGAGGACTCGGTCACTGCCGCTCTCAGCTTGTCGCAGCTCTCGGCAACGTGCGGGAAATCGTCCGACGAGGTCCGCGAAGCCGTCCGCGTCCACGACACACACGTGGTAGCCCCGGTCGCGCTCCCACGCTGCACGCACGAGCTTCTGGCTGTACTCCCGGCGCGCGTCGGTCACAACCTGGCTTGCGAGATCACCGTGAACCACAACAGTGATCTTGCGTGAGAAGTCTGGTTTCCACTCCGCCCCGAGCCCATGGGCTATCTCGATGCAGTGTTTTCGGATGGTCCACTCGCCGTCGATGAGCACTTTGCCGGTGAAGCAGAGTGTCTGCCCTCTGAGCGAGCGAACCCAGCCATCGCAGAGCCTGCCGTCCATGATCCCCCTCTTCTGGTCATGATTCTGACGTGTCTCCGTGCCGTCTGGCGTCGGTCGTTGGAAGGGCCCTGACCCTGGAGTTTGGACACCGGAGAGACTTGGATCTTGATGGTCCAGGAGAACGGAGTCCCTGTGGGGATGATGCATTACCCCGCCGAGTTCAAGGCGGACGCGGTCGCGTTGTACCGGTCGCGTCCGGGAGCCACGATCAAGTCGGTCGCCGCCGATCTCGGAGTGAACACCGAGACGCTGCGGAACTGGATCCGGGCCGCCGACGGACGCCGCGCCGGTGCCCACTCCGCCCCCGCGACGGCACCGCAGCCTGCCGGCGACGCGGTTCAGGCGGAGCTGGCCGCCGCGCGCAAGAGGATCCGTGAGCTGGAGGAAGAACGCGACATCCTCCGCAATGCGGCCTGGCATTTCGCGACGGAGACGCGCTGGTGAACCGCTGCCAGTTCGTTGAGGATCACCAGCGCCGATACGGCGTGAAGCGGCTCTGCGACATTCTCGGGATCTCCCGCTCGAGTTTCTACTACTGGCGTCGCACCGCCCCGGCTCGCATGGCCCGCCAGGCCGCCGACGACCGGCTCGCGGCCCGGATACGCAAGGCCCACAAGGAGTCCGACGGGACCTACGGAGCCCTGAGGATCACCGCCGAGCTCCGCGACGAGGGCGGCCGGGCGGTCAACCACAAGCGCGTCGCGAGGATCATGCGGACCATCGGCCTCGAAGGGGTCCGTCTGCGGCGCCGGCACCGCACCACCATCGCCGACCCGGCCACCGCGAAGGCCCCGGACCTGATCGGCCGCGACTTCACCGCGAAGGAGATCAACACCAAGTACGTCGGTGACATCACCTACTTGAGCGTCGGCGGCGGACGATTCTGCTATCTCGCGACAGTGATCGACCTGTGCTCGCGCCGCCTGGCCGGCTGGGCGATCGCCGACCACATGCGCACCGAGCTCGTCATCGACGCCCTCGCCGCCGCGGAAAGGACCCGCGGCAGCCTCAACGGGGCGCTGCTGCACACCGATCACGGAGCCCAGTACACCACCCGGGCCTTCGCCGACGCCTGCCGCCGGGCCGGTGTCCGCCAGAGCATGAGCGCCGTCGGGTCCAGCGCGGACAACGCCGCCGCCGAATCGTTCAACGCCAGCTTCAAAAGGGAGACGTTGAAGGGCAGAAAGGGCTGGTCAAGCGAGCGAGAGGCCCGACTCGACGCCTTCCGCTGGCTCCACCGCTACAACACCCGACGCCGTCATTCCCACCTCGGCCAGCGGGCCCCGATCACCTACGAAATCACCGTCCGCCCAACATCAACTACCTTGACTCGAGCCGCGTAGACGTGTTCAAACTCCGGGGTCAAGGCCCCCGTTGGCTCCGCCCTTTGCTCCGGAGTAGGCGGCCTCCGTACACCACAGCCTCGGCGGCCGCTCAGTCCCCCAGTTCACCGTTCGGCCGGGTCCGGTACGGAAGGAACACCAGGCCTGGCATGCCTGTCTGGAGGGACTGATGGACCGTCGCCTGAAAGACCGTGCTCAGGTAGTGGATCTGGCCGACGTGGAGACGTTGCTGGGCAACCTCGTCGCCGCCCGGCGGGATGAGGGCACGACCGAGGCCCGCCAACCGCACCAGCGGTTCTGCGGGATCGAGCAGCGGTTCCAGGGCGACGGACTCCCCCACCGACAGCAGCAGCCCGACGACGACCTTCAGCAGCTCCGGCTCCTGTTCCACGGCCGCGCCGTACAGGCGGCCCCGGCAAAAGGTCACCAGTCGCTCCAGTTCCCTGGGATTCAGCAGCCCCGAGACGCGCAAGGCCCACAGCCTGCCCCACAGACCCCCCGTACTCCGCTCCCTGCCCAGCCAGTCGGCCAGCATCGGGGCGATGTGCACGGCCCGCTGCGCCCGCTCCCCCACGTTCAGCGCCAACTGCACGGCCAGCGAGGCCATGTCGGGATCGACCTCCCCGAGAGCCGCCATCAGTACGGTCGCGCCGATCAGCGGCTGGAGGTGGATCTCCTCGGCCTCCCAGCCGTCCTCCATGCGGATGTCCATCCAACGCCGCAGCGCCTCGGCTGCGGCCGGGGACGGGAGTGCCGAGGGAGTGGTATCTCCCGCTCCGGTTCCCTGGCGGACGAAGAGATGGTGCCAGGCGGCTCGGACCACCTCCTCGTCCGCCGCCTGCGTGACATTGTCGGCAACCACCAGGGCGGCCGGATCATCACAGACCTCGGAGTAGCGCCGGAACAGCTGATACGCCCCACCTGGCGGTACCACGACACTCGGCAGGTCGGGAATCGTGCCGCGCTTGCCGCGTGGCACGCATCCCACGGTCATGACGTGCCTGTCGGCCTTGTTCGTGAGGCTCTCCACTTCGCCGATCAGGCGCTCACCCTCCAGATGCTTGAGCGAGTCGCTGGTGAACGACACAACGACGTCGTTGCTCTCCACTCTCGCCAGGTACTGGTACACCCCGTGCGGCCTCGGTACGGCTTCTCCGCCAAGCACCACGAGATTCACCGCCCGGCCGATGCTGAGGTTGCGGAAGTGGCTGAGCACGGCGGGCGCCCCGATGACCGAGACCCTCCCGTCGTCGAGCAGGAGGACCCGCACAGGCAGTTGAGGGACCACCATCGTGTCGTGCAACTGGTCCCGGGACAGTTCGGCCCATGCGGAGTGCGACGCCGGAAGCCAGCGCAGCGCACCCGTCTCCTCCTCCCGGCACAACAGGCCCGAGCCTTCTGGGCTTTCTTCCGTCGCGGCGACCGCAGCGACGGGGAGCACACGCCGTTCCGCTTCCTGGGTCGCCCGCAGACCGCTGCTCAGTTCGCCCCCCACCGACGTGCGCAGCCACAACGGATCCGGATCGCCGGTCAGCGCGCTCGCCACCGCGACGCGGGCGTGAGCGGGTATCCCCGGTACGATTTCCTCCGGGCGGACGGCGAGCAGGGCACCGCCGGCGCGAACCACCAGTCGGCCGTCACGCAGCGTGCCGGTGACCCGGGACGGAGACTCCCACAGGTTGTGGTCGCCGGAGGGCAGCCGCGGCTGGGCCGCCCGGGAGACTCTCAGCCGACCATCCGCGTCCACGCCTTCACAAGTCATCGCGAGGACACCTCCGACAGCCGACAGCAGCGTGGCAGCCGCGTCCCCTCCGGC
The DNA here is from genome assembly GCF_042677425.1 of Streptomyces sp. NPDC127119. Classification (NCBI taxonomy): domain Bacteria; kingdom Bacillati; phylum Actinomycetota; class Actinomycetes; order Kitasatosporales; family Streptomycetaceae; genus Streptomyces; species Streptomyces sp. NPDC127119. The sequence continues at coordinate 101,781 of NZ_JBHXTO010000001.1, forward strand.
CGCCAGTTCCGCCCGGATCCACTCGGCCCCCGCCCAGCCCTCCTCAGCCAGGACGACAGCGTGCCCGGGCAGGCCGTGCACGAACAGACCACCGCCCAGGGACACCCCGGCCAGGACGGCCTCCCCGGCATCGGGCGGGCCGACGTGCGGTCGGGGCAGGAGTCGGTTGTCCGGCGTCAGCCGCACGGTGTCACCAACGGCGTACCGCGCGGCCATGTCGCGCGACACCGGGTACTCCAAGGAGGCGTTCCCACCGCCCAGCACAAGCGCGCCGGTCTTCGAGTCCGCCGCCAGGACGGTCAGCAGGGCAGGTACCGAGCCGAGCATGCCGCGCAGCCCCGGCCGCCAGTCGTGCAGGACCGCGCACTCGGGTTCGCTGGGACCGCCGCGATGGGCGGAGAGCCGCACCTCGTCGCCCGGCTGGAAGAGATCCCAGTGGATCGCCTCCAACGGGTGCGGCGTGCCCCTCGTTGTGGCATGCGCCAGCTCGCCTGGAATCTCCACCAGACAGCCCGGGGACATCTCCACCCACAACCCGGACGCACGCCCGGAGTCCGACCGGATCGGACCAGCCACGGTGTACCAGGACGACGGTCCGCCCCGGCCGCCTCCGCCGACGTCACCGGTCGGCCTGGCCGCGCCGTTTCCGGACGGCCCAGTACTTCGCCGTTCCGTCAGATATCCCGCCGGGTAGCCGTACCTTCGGGCCTGGTCGAGGGGGTAGCGCAGGGTTGGGCCCGGCGCGGGCACCACGGGTTCCACAACGCCGTCAGTGCCGAGGTCCATGGGTTCGTACGATTCCGGAGTTCCGTCGGGCCAGTGCCCGGTCAGCCGATCCTGCGGCACCCGTCGTGCCTCGTCATGCCGGCGCGCGATCCACTGGGCGCTGCGGTCCGCGAAGGAGGCCTGGGCCGGCTCCAGCGACAGCGCCGGGCCGCCGCCCGACTCGCTTCCGAGTACTGGTTCCAGGTTCGCCTGCAGGGTGTCGTCATAGAACGAGAGCCATCCGGCGGCCGACTCCCCGGGGCCGGGGGCGGCCACAGTGACTTCACCGTCCGGCCCCCTCCGCAGTCGGCCGATCTTGGGGTGGCGCTCCCGCATCAGCCGCGCTACCGGCCCGAGTTCATCCGCTCCGTCGCCCGCCCGCGCAGGGGGGACCTCCACGTTGGGCAGGCCCGACAGGGTGAAGAGGGGTTGCGCGAGCTGGTCGCTCGTGGGGCCCTGTACCTTCAGCAGAGGGTTCTTCGGGTAGACCACGACCTCACGGCCGTCCATGGCGTACGCGGCATCGCCCGGCAGGGCGGGCCGGAGCAGGAAACGCCTGTCCCGCGCGAGAGCGACCCGGACCACGGCGCCCACCTCCGGGGTCACTTCCCCGGCAAGGTCCTCATGCCTCAAGGCGACATGGACGCCTGCGCGGAGTTCCAGCCGCAGTCGGTGATCCCGTTGCGTCACCACGGCGAAGCACGACGGGTTGCGCGAGGTGAGATGGCCGCGCAGCGCGTTCGCCGGGCGAGCCGGTGCCGCGGAGATACGGCCGTCGAAGTCGTACCCGTCGGCGGGCCCGCGCAGCTCCACCAGGTAGGGAGTCCCACGGAGCGCGTCCTCACCCTCCTCGTCGAAGAGGCGGCGCAGCACGTCCTCGCGATGGGCGAAGGTGCGCCGGGTCACCCTCGCGGTGAGGTTCTGGGGCCTGTCGTCGGAGCCCAGCCCCAACGAGAGGATCAACCAGACGTCGTTGGGGCGCCGCTTGATCTTCTCGCCCCACATGAAGACGTACTGCCCGCGCTGGACCGTCTGGCCACCCTTGGGGCCCAGAACCGGCCGCAAGTACTGGAAGTGGGCTTCGGCGCCCTGGGTCTTGTCCCAGCGGAGCGTGTCGAGCCGTCCGAGCACCCTCACGACGTCGGGCCCGGTCGGGTAGCGACGCAGTACGGCGGCGACGCTGCCGTCGGTGAGCCGCAGCCTGGGGGTGCTGACCTCCGTAGGACTCGCTCCCGCCCGTTCCCGGGCGTCGAAGGTGCCCGGCAGGGACTCGACCCGCAGGACCGTCACGGTCTTGGCCTCACGGTCGAGCCGCACCGTCAGCCCGGGCACGATCCCGTCCACCGCCTGGTCGTACAGCCGGCGTTCCCGCGACCGGACGATCGCGTCGCCGGGCACGTCGAGCCAGTGGCGCTCTCGGTCCGAGCCGCCGCCCCCTCCGACGCGCGGGGTCAGCGTGAGGCGGGTCACCCGGTCGCCGTGGAAGAAGGGAAGGTCCTTCACCCCGCGCAGTGGCCGTCCGTCGAGCCGTACGTCGGTCAGCAGCACACGGAGGGTCAGGCCGAAACCCCACTCGAAGAGCAGCCACTGTTCCGGCGGCGCCCCCGGCCGTTTCCGCTCGCGCTTCTCGACTTCCACGAAGTTCAGGCTCGTCTCGGTTTCCCGCCTCTCGACGATGTTCTGGTGGTTCATGAAGACGCGCAGGGGCATCGGCGGGACCTCGCGGTACGACGCCAGGTACTGGGTCTCGCCCGGTCCGGCCGACAGGTCGGAACGCACCACGACGCGGGCCCGGCGCTTGTCGTACTCGACGCCCTCCACACGGGCCGTTTCCCCAGGGGCCAGTGGCACGTGCGGGAGACCGATCCGGCGGGCTCCCCGGTCGAGGGGGACCGGGGCGAGGACCGCTTCCCCGCCACGCAGTTCGGCGTTCCAACCTGATGTTCCCGTGACCACGGTCCATGCCTCGCCCAGATCTCCGCCCGTCTCCGTGGCCTGGGCGGGTCTCAGGGTGAAGACCCGCCGGACGTCCCACAGTCCCTGGTTGCCGACCGGGCTCGCCGACAGCTTGACCGTGTCGACCTGGTATGCCTCCTGCATGGAGGTGAAGTAGGGGTGGTCGGTAACACCCCACAGCGAGCGGTTCTGGGACAGCAGGACCTGCGCGCGATGTCTGGTCGCACTGTCACCGGCAGCCGTGAAGGGCTCGCCCAGGTCCACCTGTCCGGAGCCGACCTCCTTGGGGAGCCACCGGCGCGTCGAGGACACCAACTTTCCGGGCCGGCCCTGCCCGACCACCGTCTCCGTCCGGGAACCCTGCTTCGTGAGATACCCGACCGGTGTGACGCCTACGGCGTTGTTGTCCAGCTCCCACAGGCAGCGGGCGAAGATCTGGCGGCCTCGCGGTGTGAGACTCCACCCTCGTGGGGACCGCAGCGCGACCAGCTGGTCACCGCTGCGCCGGGTGGTCAGTGTGAAGGCGTCCCACGGCACGGGGAGGTCGATGACGCGCCCGTCCAAACGTAGCCAGACCTGGGGCAGGCGTCCGGCGCCTGGCGCCGGGGCCACGAGCAGCAAGCCGTCGAGGCGGTCCAGCCCGCGCAACCGCTCGCCGACCGCGGCGCGGTCGGACTCCGGTACACCGGCCAGCAGTGCGTCGTCGGAGAGCGGTTCGAGCGCCGGCCGGTCGGCGGAGAGGGGGCGACGCCCACCGCCGAAGCGAACCCCGGTGATGACGGCATCACGACCGCGTACGGCCTGCTGCCAACCTACGGTGTCCTTGGCCGGACTCAGCATCACGGATTCGGCGTCCACGGAGATCTCCGTGTTCCCTCCGCGTGTCCAGGCCTGGAGAGTTCCGCGCCGAGCGGAGCCGCTACAGGTGCGCAGGCGGACCACATCGTCCTTCCGCAGGCCGTGCAGCCGGTCGTACTCCTCTGCGGTGGCATCCGTCGTGCCGACACCGTACGGGTTGTGCACGGCCTGGACACGTGCCCTGCGTACCTCCTTCTCCTCCCAGCCGGTGATCCCCTGCTCGACCGAGTTCACGGTCAGGGGTGGCATGTCCTCGACGATCACCGGGGGAAACCCCGGAATGTCGTGGTCGACCTGCCAGTGTCCGTCACGGCGGATCGCGCAGACCGTGTCTCCCGCGCACAGGTCCTGCCATTCCAGGTTGCGGCGGTCGATGCCGTCCCCGGCGGCCGCCTCGGGGTGTTCGGCGGCCGGCACGTCCTCCGGAGGGTCCGTCAGCGCCAGTCGGGGTCTGCCGAAATCGTCCTCGGTCACCCGGACCCAGCAGCGCAGCCCGGCCGGGTGCTGTGCTCCGTGGGTCTCGGTCCGCAGCCGACGGGCGGTGTCGGCGGTCCAGATCCGCTCGGGCAGCAGAAAAGTCCGGCCCGGCGCCAGGCAGAACCGCCAGGCGTCCTCGGTGGAGTCCGTCGGCGCCATGAGGGTCAGCAGGGCCACCGATCCTCGCGCGTACGGCAGTCCGGCTGCCAGGAACTCCGTGAAGCCGCCGTCCACGGGGTGCCAGCCGTCGTCGTCGTACCGAGCGACTGTCTCGAAGGGGGATTCCACGGGTCGGGGCCAGCCGTCACCGGACCAGGAGCGGTGCCACCGGGAAAGGTCGGGATCCCATTCCGACAGCGGGCCGGTCCCCGCCGGTGAGCCAGCCGTGTCGTACGCCGTGGCGTGCACGACGGCGCCCTCGGACGTCAGCTCGACCCGCACCCGCTGCACGTCACCCGGCCTCAGGAGAGGGGGAAGCCTCCGGGGCCGGCCCTCGACCTCGACGAACAGCGGCTCGCGCCCGGGTGCCGGATCGACGGGCAGACGGCGGTGCCCCAGCGTGACCGCGACAAGATCTCCCGGTTCGGCACCGGGGTACGGCTCCGCTTCCAGCGGCTGTCCGAGGCCGCAGTTGACCAGCAGCCGGTCCCGGTCCTCGGTGAAGCCGCAGACGACTCCGACCAGTTCGGGCTGCTTGTCCCGGGCCGCCCGCCGAAGGACGTCCGCACGCTGGTCGGGCCGGCGGAACAGGTCGAAGCCTCCGGAGATGTTCAGGTCGACGGGCAGGTAGTGGTAGACGGCCCGGTCCTCGCTGCGGTGGGCGAGGACTGACACGACCGTCCGCGGGTCGGGGAGTTCGGCCTGGTCGGGCATGTGCTGCGCGGAACCGCCCAGCGGCACGGCCAGCGAGCGCAACGACGAGGTCAGGACGGAGCGTTGCCATGAGTTTGCGATGAACTCACGGTTGGTCTGCGCCTCCCAGTCGTCGCTCCGGGTGAGATTCCACACCAGCCTGTCGAGTTCCTCCCGGAGCGCATGTGCGTTCGCCTCGTACATGGCGTGCGCCCAGACGTCGAACTCGCTGTGGTCTTCGGCCGCGTGCCGGCCGTCGTACGAGAGGCTGAGCAGACGACGCCGCAGCCGGGCCGCGAACCCATCCCCGGACAGCCGGTCGAAGAGCAGCCGCAGGTCCGTCGGCGTGCGCAGCCCGAACTCCGTGAAGACGTCGAGGAGTTTGTCGAGCACCCGGGACTCGAGTTCGCCGTCGTCGTGCACGACGTCGATGAGCCCCAGCATGTACCAACGGGTGACCCTCGCGAGTTCCGCGGTCGAGCCGACCAGGTCCATCCGGTAGATCCAGAGGTCGACCGCCTTCCGCAGCGTCTCCTCCCGTTCGGGCTCACGCGGCTGGGCCAGGGCGTGCAGCAGTTGGACGGTTCGCGCGGGCAGTTTCACAGCGGCCTGGAAATCGCGCGGTGCCGACTTCACCCAGCGGTTGAAACGCTCTACGCCTCCCGGCAGATCGAGCCGGTCGGGACCGACCAGTAGAACCTCCTGGAAGGTGACGGGCGGGTAGTCCATGTTCCGCCCCTCCGTCAGCCGACCGTCCGTCACGTCCTGGTGCAGCAGAATGCGCAGCAGAAGCAACGCGTTGCCGAGTTCCTTGCGGTGCTCCCGAGGGCCGAGCCGACCCGCGGCCAGCCGGAGCAGCCGTTCCACCAGGGGTGGATCGCCCTCGAACCAACGGCTCTGCGGAGTGCTCTCCCGTACGTCGGCCGCGCCGGTCAGCACGTCGCGGATCACACGCACGAGCACTTGCAGGGCACCGCCGCTCTCATGGAGCAGTCGGGCCTGCCGGTAGAACCGCTGGGTCGTGTCCTTGAGCGCGTCCGGGTTCCCCCCGGCGATGGCACGCTCCGCGAAGACCCGCGGATGCAGTTCGGCGTAGACGCCCCGCATGGCGTACACACACGTGCGTTGCGCGGACTGGGCGAGCGGCACCAGGGCCGTGGGGACGGGAGACTCGTCGACGGTCTCCCCGTCGTGGGTCACCGAGTAGAGGTGGCCGCCCACGATCCCGCTGGAGAGGAGTTCGGTGCCGTGCATCACCAGGTCGCTCAGCGGGTCGGCGGTGCTTCCTCCGTGACGCATCAGCCGGACCGAGGTCCGCAGGGACGACAGCAGGCGCAGCAGAACGACCGGATCATTCGCGGCCGGGAAGAGGGACGGGCCGGTGTCCCGGTCGACCCACGGGGAGAAGGCCCAGTTGGACAGACCGGGGAGAGTGAGCCGCTCGGCGTACGCGGTCTGGACCAGGCGGGCGGGAGCGCCGTTCTCCTTGAGGGGGGTCGCGGAGGCGCCGGTGCGCAGTTGCCAGAGATCCGTCATCTGGCCCGACCATGTGGCGCGTTCCCGGTCGGCGACGGGGCCGCTGAACCGCACGGGGTAGTGTGGTCGGCCACTGGTCGGTCCCCAACGGCCGACCAGGACCGACGCGGTCTGCCGGGGGTGCAGGAGAGCCGCCAGGTCCCAAAGGCTCTGCTGCCACAGGACCGTCGACAAGGCACGCGGTACAGGCTTGCCTGCAGTCATGCCCAGCCGGTCCAGTACGCGCTGCACCGGTATGCCGCCCGTGTCACCGCGCAGCCCCCGCAGTCGGCGGAGCCCGTTCAGGGTGACCGCGTCCAGATCGAGATCGGCGACCAGTTCCTCGGGTTCCTGATTTCCTCCGGGATGCAGCAGTCGGGCCGCGGCCCCCATCAGATCGGGTTCGAGATGGACCCAGCCGACCTCCGGCCTGGCCAGGGACCTCAGCAGTTGCTCCCGTTCCGCTTCCCCGGTGGCGGTTGCGCCCTGCATGCGCAGCGCGAGCAGGCAGGGCAGCCTGCCGTATACGGGCTTGGTCGCCAGGTTCGTCAGCTCGGCCAGCAGGGAGCCGTCCCTGCGCAGTTCGGCCGCCACGGTCTCCACGGTCTCGGGCCGTTCCGCAAGGTGGGCGGTGGCCGCCAGGAGCAAGGTCTCCACGGGATGACCGGTGAGATCCCGGAAGGGGTGGTCGGTGGTCCTGGACGTCGTGTATCTGTTCCAGGCGGTGAGGGCAGCGCGCAGCGCGGTGGCCGTCCGGGACGGGGAGTCCTCCGCGCAGACATGGAGCAGCGTCTCAAGGGACGAGGCCGCCTCGTGGTGACCGAGGGTGTCCCGCACGGTGCCGAGCAGGTGGCCGAGCACTAGGCCCGTCGTCCCGCCGCCGGTCCGGGCGAGGCGCAGCAGTCTCGGCGCGACATGCAGGGCTGTCCAGGGCTCGCAGCGGTTCAGCGCCTCCAGTGCGTTCGGCAGCAGGTCGCCGGGGCCGTCCGGGGTGTCAAGGAGGTCGAGGACGGACAGATAGGAGTGGGTGGCCTGCCATGTGTCCCGCATCGCGGCACAGAAATACCAGTCTTCGATCATCGCCTCGCCTTGTCGCCGTTCGGGGGCCGAGGGACGGCCATGGGGCTCCGGCCCAGTTCGGCTCGTATGTGCTCGATTCGCAGGGTCGCCTCGTGGCCCGGGGCCGGGGAGACTCCCTTGGGTTTCGCCTTCACAAGCCCCACGGCGTCGCGCTGCTCGGCCGGGAGACGGAACAGGAGGCGCAGTGTCCCCGCATCGATACCGAAGGCCCGCAGGACGGGCCACGGCGCGGTGGTCGCCGGCAACAGGCCCAGCACGGCGGAGGGTTCGGCGGTCAGCCCGGCCCGCGCCGCCGCCGGAGCCGCCGAGGGGTGGGCCGCCAGCCAGAGGGCCAGTTCGTGCGGGGCGGGCTGCTCCCGCCAGACGTCGCGGTACTGCCGGAAAAGCGGGCGGACGGGACGGGTGAGGAGCAGTTCGTCCCAGGTGGAGAGGTCGGTCTCCAGGTGGTTGAAGTGCCACTCCAGCAAAGCGAGGACGACAGTGTCGGCGCGCTCCGCTGTAAAAGTCGGCGCCAGGTCGTGGCGCCGGGGCAGAGGGGCTTTCGACTCGTGGGCGGCGCGGAGCCAGGTCCGTATGTCGTCATCGTAGTCGGCGGCGACCGCGAGCATGGCCCGCCGACCATGCGCCTCGGTGTCCGCCGCCAGCTGTGCCAGTGCCTGTTGGTAGCGGGCGGGGTTGGTGGCGCGCAGCGCCAACAGGCCCGTCTCGTCGAACGGTTCGCACGCGTCCGCCGTACCGTTGGCGTACGCACTTTCCTGCACACGGCCCGGGCGGTGGCGGCTGAGCGCGGTGACGGGGATCTTGAACCGGCTGGCAAGGTGATCGCGGACTTCTTCCAGGGCGGTGACTCCCCAGGCTCTGAGCGAGGGACCGGTTCCGCGCAGGACGACGACGACCGGTCTGTCCAGCCTCCCGTCAGGGGCGCACAGCAGCGGTAGCCACCCTTCGAACGCCGTCCGCCAGTCGTCCGACGACCAGGCCCCTCCGGCGTCGGGCAGGTCGAGCCGGACGATCCATCCGTGGTCGGCGCTCCGGCCGGGGAAGTCGCGGCGGAACTCCGTCCACTGCGAGCGCGGATGCACGGCGTCCTGCGGCCGGTGGACGCCGGTGCCGGAGTCGGGTCGTGGCGGTTGTGTGATGTCGACGCGGAACCAGCGTCTCGGACGGACTCCGCCTTCGAGGAGTGCGCCGTCCCACTGCGCCTCCCAGCGGTTGAGGTCGTCGGCCAGGTCGTTGTGCGGCGAGTCGAGCAGGACACCAGCGAACGGCCTGCGGTCCAGCCCCCAGACGACGTCCAGCCGTGCGCGCCGGCCCTCGGCGCCCCGCCGGTCGAGCGCGTCGACGGGATAGCCGTACGGCAGACCGGGCCGCGACGGCCGCTGAGGGTCCCGCAACTGCAGCCCGTTCGGGCCGGTGTAGAGGGCGGGGACGCCCATGTACCCCGGCATGTCGCAATCGGCGATCCGCTTGTGGCCCTCGGCCATGGCGGCGTGGATCTCCCCGTGTTCGGACAGGCCTCTGACGAGGCCGACCAGGAAGTCGTGACCGATGCGGGGTTCCACCACCGACTGCATGGCCACGACCGCGGGGACCTTGGCGGTCAACTGTTCCGCGGTGTTGCCCCAGCCCTCGAAGGACTCCATGCCTCCAGCCGTGTTGCAGCAGACCAGTACGACGAGCTGGGTGCCCGCCTCGTGAAGGAGATCGGCGAGTGCACCGGCCGTCAGCAGCTCCGGGTCTTCGGTGGAGCCGTGCAGCACGATGCCGCTGAGATCGGCGGACTCCGCCCAGCCGTTGGCGATCAAACACACGATCTCGGTGGTGGTGCTCAGTGCGGCCGTCAGCCCGGCCCGGTCGGCCCTCGACAGTGGTGGCCCGGCCGGTCCCTGTCTCTTCAGAATGTCGACCACGGCGTCCGCGGCCCACCGGGCGTCCTCCGTCGATTCCTCGGCCTTCTGCCCCAGTGTTTTCTGCTGCGGTTCGGCGATCTGTCGGCCGTCCGCCTCACGCACCTTCCCGTACGCCTCGGCAGCGCTCGCCACCACGGTGCGCAGGGCTCCCTTCGGGCCGGACAGTGCGCCATGGGGTGTGACCCGGGAGACCACACAGCGGAAGGAACGGTTGACCAGATGGAGCATCCGGCGGGAACCGTCACCGGCATCCGCCACCGGTGGGAAGAGGGCGCGTGTGAGTTCCCAGGGCAGAGCGGTGAACACGGGATCCGCGCAATGGATCCGCAGCCGCAGGATGTCCTCCGGCCGCAGCAGGCTCAGACAGCCGTCGAACAGAGCCTGTTCGACCGAAGCGGGAAGAAGCAGTCTTCTCAATGCCTCCCCGAGGGCCCGCGAGCCTTCGGGATTGGCCCGAAAGGCCGCGGCCAGTGCGCGCAGACCCGTGGTACTGCCTCGGTCGGACACCGTGTCCGACGGCGAGTGGCCGGTCAGGGTGACCGTGGCCGACCACTTCTCGGCGGACCCGTCGTCGCGGACGGGCGCGATCCGTGTATCTGTCAGGCTCAGTTCGACGACGTGTTGCTTTCCCATGTCCCCCCGTTCCGGGCTCCCTCGTCGGCCCTGTCCGACAGTCCGCCCTCCCCCTGCCGACCGGTCTCTCAGCCGAGAACAAGCAGCACGGCCGTCTCGGCGGCCAGAAGACCCGCGGAGAGCTGCCACTGGACGCCACGCAGCGTATCCACAAGGGACCGCGGTGGCGGTGTGGGAGGTGCGCCCGACGCGGGGGGTGTGCCCGACGTGCCGGTGGCTGGCGTGGCCGTTCCCGGAACGACGGCGTGGGCGACCGCCAGCCACGCTATTTCGCGCGCGGGAATCGCGAGTCTCACGAAAGGCGGCGGCCACGAGGCAGGGACCGACGCGGGATCCTCCTGAAGAAACTCCACACTTCTGAGCACCAACTCCCGCCGGTCCACCTCGGGGTGCGCGTTCAAGGAGTGCAGAAACCCTTCCACCCGGTGCCCTCCGCTCTTGAGAGCGACGACCAGCTTCGGCTGCCTGCCCTCAGGAACCTCGTTGTAGAGCAACTCGTACCAGGCGTCCGCTCCTCGGATCCCGCTGCTCGTCGGAGGCCGCACCATGCCCGCGACGAGCAGTGCCAGTGCGGTCGCGGCCACGAGTTCCGCGACAAGTCCGAAGATGGTGAGCCGGAGATGGGTACGGGTGTAGTCGATGGTCCCGGCAAGCAGTCCGTCCGGGCTGGGCAGTGAGCCGGGCCTGGCGGAGTGGATGGCCAGGAGCAGTCCGCAGGCGACGAACGTGGCCAGCGCGCCGACGAGCAGAACTCGAGCGGTCTCCACGAACGGGCTCTCCGCCCGCGCCGGGATGCGCTCGCGAAGGCTGAGCTCGAAGGCGATTCCCGGCACGACGAAGACGAAGAAGACCGCGACCGCGGTGAACGAGGTGGGCAAGGGCCGACCGCCTCACCCCTCGCCGGACGGTTCCGCAGTCGGCGGCGGCTGCGGTGACGCGTCAGGCTGCGGAGCGGGTACGCCGAGGAGGAAGGACGGCGAGGTCTCGTCGTGCCGGTGGTCGTCCGCCGGAGGATCGGCACGCACCACCCCATAGTGGTCGCCCGGCTCGCTGCGGCCCAGCCTCATGACCGGCCGGCGTGGCGGAGCCGGCTCCTCCTCGTCGTCGGGCTGATGGATCGGCGATTGGTCCGTCATGCTGTTCCTCAGTACGTCGGTACCGCGTGTTCGGCGGCGCCTACAGTTGTCCGGGACAGACGGCGAGGGAGATGACGCAACGCGGGAGAGACCGTCTTCCGAAGAGAAAGAAGCGGGAGACGACCCGTGAGATCCACGTGGCAGAACACCCCCAACTTGCCGACTGGTGAACCAACATAACGGGCCCTCAGCAGAAATGGGCCCGAATCTGCTGGATACCGGGCTTGGACGGGGTTGTCCACCGAGGTCGATCCAATGAGCGTTTTCAGCGGGGGCACTGATGGGGTGACGGGGCGGTGCGAGGTCGGGATGCGCAACGGACAGGGCTCCCGTGCCGTTGAGGGAGGTGTTCGACGTCTCAACTCAGCAGCACAGGAGCCCTGTTGGTTACGTATCCTGCCGCACTCGACCTGCCTCACGCCCTGGTCGAGTGAGTCACCATGTTGATCGTCACCCGTGAGGGCGACCGGCGCTGCAAGCTCCGTCCGTCCCAGCGAGCGATGGTGGCACTGGTGTACCTGCGCGAGCACATCACTCTGGCGAAGATCGCTGCCGGGTTCGGGATCAGCGAGTCCACCGTGCATGCCTACACCAGTGCAGTCGTCGACCTCCTCGCCGCCCGTGCACCGGGTCTGCTGAAGACGCTGCGCGAGCATGATCCCGACTTCGTCCTGCTCGACGGCACTCTAACCGCTCCGCGCTCCGGCCCAAGATCCGGAGACGGGCCCGCCGCCGCACGCATCCCGACCTTCGGCGGTCCGCACCTCACTGCGGCCATCACGTGACGCATCTCCCGGGCGATGTGGTCCCACTGCCCTGACCGGGCTGGTCGACCTTCGTCCTGGACCGCCCGCCAGCCCGGCGAAATCCAATCGCCGGCTCTTTCCTCCCCTCCATGTTTCCAAGGAGTCGCCCATGCCTGCCCGTTTGCTGTCCATCCCTGCCGTGGCCGCCGCCCTGGACGTCGACCGCCGCACCGTCTACCGCTTCATCGCCGCCGGGGACCTTCCCGTCGTCGACCTGCGCACCGGGACGCAACGCTCCCGCGTCCGTGTCCCCGCCGCAGGGCTGGAGGAGTTCATCGCCAGCAGGCTGGTCGCTTCCCCGCGCGCCCGCCGGTGATCTCTCACCGTCGCTCCGGCCATCACCGTCCCTGCGTGAAGGAGCAGTACCACGTACCTGCGTAAATTGAAGTCCGGCAGCTGGCAGGCGACCGTACGCAATCGGACCGGCGACCGGTTCAGCGAGTCCTTCCCCCTCAAGGCCCAGGCCCGCGCTTGGGGCATCGAGTTGGAGACCCAGTTCGCTCGCGGAGCGGTACGCGACCCGCGGGCCGGTGAAGTCTCGTTCCGAGAGTGGCACGACCGATGGTGGAACGCCCGCATCGTCGAACCACACACCCTGCGCGGCGACGCGTCGAGCATCAAGAACCAAGTCATGCCCCACTGGGCGGACTGGGAGATGCGGGCCATCACCCGCATGGACGTCCAGACTTGGATCCGCTCCCTCGTCGACAAGGGCGCGGGCCCCGCTGCGATAAAGCGGGCCTACAACCTCACGTCGTCGATCATGCGTGCGGCGGTCGACGACGATGTGATCGCGGTGAGCCCGTGCCGCAGCATCGATCTGCCGCCCATCGCGGTCAAACCGCCGCAGTGGTTCACGCCCGACCAGGCGCAGAGCATCCTCGACCAACTCGCTCCCGCCTGGCGGACGATGTGCCTGCTCGGCTTCTACACCGGACTGCGCTGGGGAGAACTCTCCGGCCTGCACCGCCACCGCATCGACGTGCGCCGCTCGCGCCTGTTCGTGGTGGAGGTCAACACCAAAAGCGGCATCAAGGAATACCCCAAGAGCTCCAAGAGCCGCCGGGAGGTACCGCTCCCGCCCCACGTCCTGGAAGCGTTCGAACGCCACATCCACCGGCTCGACCGCGACGCGGTGGTATTCACCACCATCACCAAGGGCCGCTCCGGGCGCCTACTCGCCGACAGCAACTGGCGCCGGCAGACCTGGTGGCCCGCCGGCGAGGCCGCCTACTGCTTCGGCGACGAGGGCGAGCTGCAGCTCGTCCCGCACTACCCGCCGCACTCCATGCGCCACACCTGCGCCTCGTGGCTCGTACAGAAGGGAGTCTCGCTCTACGAGGTCCAACACCTCCTCGGCCACGAGAGTTTCCAGACCACCCAGCGCTACGCCCACCTGCAGCCGGACGCCCACAAGGCCGTCCTGGGAGCCTGGAAGCGGATGGAGAACCCGCTCACCATCACCACATGAACGTTCCTTCACCCCTGCCCGTGCCCGACAGGGGTGAAGGCATCTCATTACGCAAATCTCGGATAAGGCGCCCAACGAGCGATAAGACTGATCGCATGGCTACAGAACCCCGCCCTCCCATCGTGTCCTCTTGCATCGAGCTTCTCGAGCGTCTTGCCCAGTTCAGCGAGAAGGTGACAAGAACGCTGCGAGGGGTGACCAAGACGTACAAGGAAGCCGAAGCAGCACGCAGCCATCTCCGCGACGCCCTCAAGTTGTCAACGCAGCTGTGCAGGGCCGTCGTTGCCTTCTTCAGGCCCGAGGGCGGAACTGCCGAAGCCTGCTAGACCTGGGCCGGCCGGGTAATGCCGGCTGCCAAGCAGTCGCTACCGTCCGAGCCGGCCGCTTTCCCGATGGTGGCGAGGACATCATGGTCGGGGAGCACGTCCACGCTGGTGCGCCACGGCCGGCCCCCGTCCACATGGCAAACCATCCACAGGCGCAGCACCCCCGACGCCGCCAGGGCTTAACTAAGCCGTGCGGGAGGCAGGTCGTAGCGGCTGACGGCCAGATACGTTTCCGGTGTGGCCGCTTCGAGGAGACCCTCGTCGCCCTCCAGGTCGAGCTTCGGCTCCTGGGGACGGCGCAGCAGGTCGCTCCAGTCACTCGTCGTTCCCCGCTGGTAGGCGTCGCGGAGCAGGGGGCGCAGCCGTGGGCGGGCCTCCTCCTGTTGCTCGCGCAAGATCCGTTGCTGGGTGAGCCGTTGTACTTCCTGGTCTTCGTCGCTGAGCCCCTGGTCGAGGGTCGGCTGATCCTCGGCGCGGAGTCCCGGGGTGCGTTGGGCAATGGCCAGATCTTCTTCGTGGAGACGTGCGCAAGCGGCGAAGAGTTTTCTGGACATGCCGAGGTGGACCTCGGTTCCAGGGATGCGGCAGGTGAGGAAGTCGTCGAGCCCCCAGGAGCGGATCTGGGTGCGCAGAGTGTGCGACTCGATGTGGAGCGCCGCTCCGCGGGCGTCCGCCCGCATGGAGAGGGTGAGGTCGTCGCTCTCCAAGGGGGTGGTCAGTCCGGAACGCCGGTGGCGGGAAGCGCGGTCGGCCGGTACCGGTACCGTGCGCAACTGAGAGGCGGGAGCGGAGCGCAGCGCCAGGTAAGCGAGCATCTGGGCACGGGCTGCAGCGATGAGCGCGTCGTCGCTGTCCCCGAGGTGGTCTTCGAGATTGCCAGGGCCGACCGCTGCGTCGTCAGCGTCGGATCCGGCCGGGGGAAGGGGCGGCTCGCCGGAACGCAGGTCATGGTCGATCGTGAGGAAGAGGTCGTCTCCGGGCCGCACGGACGCCCCGACCAGGACGATACGGTGCTTGTAGGGGCCGAGAATCTTGCTGCCGGCCTCCAGTTGCACCCACCCCTTGCGGAGCTCGCCGACGCCGACACTGCCGCCCTTGGCCTCGATCAGCCAGTACATCCCTTCCGCCTCGTGCCGTCCCCACAGGTCGGGCAGCGTTTTCTTCGGGTCTTTGAAGGTGTCGCTCAGGGCGGGTACAGGGCCGCCGAGTTCAAGGTGGTGGGTCTGTCCGAGGCCGAGCAGGGAGCGGCACGCCCACTCGGTCATCGTCATGCCCAGCCGGTAGGCGGCGGCGCTCTTCGCAGTGCGCTCGGTGCCGTGCTCGTACACCGGGTTCAGGGTCAGACGTCGGCCCTTTGCGCCCGGTACGGGGTGCCGGGACGTGACGGCGTGGGCGCCGAGGTAGGCGTACAGCGGGGAGACCCGGGCGACGAGTTCCCCGTGTGCGTACCGGGGCTGGTTCTGCAGGTGGGGGGTGACGTCGCGGCCGACCTCGGTGGCGGCCTTGATGATCTCTCGCCACGTGGCGGTCGGGGCGTACCAGCCATCGGTTGCCGGGAACCCGTCCGACGCGCTCCACGCCGCATGCTTCGCCGTGCGCCACTGCCTCTTGGGCTTGTCTGCGGGTCCGTTACGGAACAGGACCGGTACGTCGAAGCTGTCGGCGTAGGCGAGCGGCGGCTCGTCGACGGTGTGTGCGGGAATCACAAGGATCACCCTGGCACGGGTCTGGGCCCTTCCGAATACAGGGCAACGGACAGCCGATCTGCTCGACTTCCGTCGTCATGGCGCAGTCGCAGTCGCAGCCGCGTCCGATGGCAACGTGTGTTGTTGGCCTGCCACCCGCCTCACCACGATGCGCCGCTCACGGTCAGTTGGGCCAGAGGGTCGACGAAGACAGCCGGACGGAGGGCAGCTGTACCGTCCGGATCGGTGCAAGAGCGGCTGCTGCAGGTCGAACGGCTTCCTCGTGCAGGAGCCGCGCCTCCGGCAGACCGACTGGCCGCCGATACGGCGGTACGGGTATCCGGCGCCCGGCACGTTGACCTGTTCACGCCGACTTCTCGACAGCCGAGGAAATGGAAACCAGCGTAGAGGGATTTAACGAGGGTCGGCTCCAATTGATTACCGTGCCAATTGAGTCGCAGCCTGCCTGTCGACTGATCTCCCCCCGGGTATGGCCTACCCGGTGTGCTTGACGCGGGACAGACCTGCGATCCCCTGTTTTGCTACCTGCTCATTTCTTGGTTCTTGCTCTGGTTGATTGCAGCCGTGATCTCATTCGGATGTAATCAGTCGATGTCCGGATCGTCGGCTTCTTCGAAGAGATGGGCTGCGAGGTTGTCGGCCCACTCCACGGCCCAGGAGCGGAGCGGTAATGGTGTAGTCGTGGAGCCCTATGCGTCGCAGGAAGCGATATTGGCAAGGTCCAGCTTCAACCGGTCGCCGGTTGAAGGGGGGGCGAACGACGTTCTGTGCGGGCCTTGAGGGGATGTCTTCAATTCCGTGTGGGCCACCCCTGCGGGGCGATGTCAGCGCTTGCGGTGCTTGATCGACTCTAATGTCCAGGATCAGCCGCTGGCGGTCGGCCCTGTGGACGGTGAAGCGGCGTGGTGACGCAGAGTCCTCGGTGGTGTTCTGCGGGATTTTTCTCGACGCTGCGGCAATCGGTCACCCCTGCGCTTCGCCATCTGTATTCCAGGAGTTAACCGCAAATATTTACCGGATTCCCTTCGGGGGCGAGGTGGGTGGCGATTTCTCATTTTTTTCTTGACCGTGATCGATCAAGGTGTGTACAACTGGCATTCCGCTGTGAAGATCGTGTGACCAGGGGGACGCGTGCTGTCGCACATGGGGCTTGACCATTTCCGAGCTCGTCGAAGACGTACACGTGCTGTTGTGATCCTTTTGACGGTCATGGTGTTTCTCATAGAGGTGTCGGGGGCAAGCATCTCGACTGCCGTACCGGCCGCGCATTCCGGCACAGCTCGCACGGATTCAGCGGACGTCACTTCCGAAGCCGAAGCGGCGGCTGCGAAAGCAGCGGAGACCGGCCATCGTGTTGAGGTCGTCGGTGAACGCACCGAATACACGACGACGTACGCGAATCCGGACGGTTCCACGTTTTCCCTCAGCATGTCCGCCGTGCCGGTCCGGGTGAAGGACGCCGAAGGCGGCTGGGTCGAACCCGATACATCACTGGAGCGACGTGCGGACGGCCGGATCGGCCCCAAGGCGGCGGCCGTGGATGTGTCCTTCTCGGAGGGCGGGGACGGAGCCGCTCTGGCGACCGTGGCAGAGGGCGGGCGATCGCTCAAGGTCGGATGGCGGGGTGAACTACCCGAACCGACGTTGAACGGGGACTCGGCGCTATACCCGGACGTCATGCCTGGGGTGGACCTGCGGATGACCGCGACCATCGAGGGTTACCGCGAGGTGCTGGTAGTCAAGACACCCGAGGCAGCGGCGAGCGAGGAGCTGAAGGCGCTGGACTTCCCCGTCGAGACGCAAGGGGTCACGCTGCGCCACGGCGTGGGAAGCGGTCTCGACGCCGTAGACGACAATGGCAATGCCGTGTTCCGCAGCCCCGCGGCACGGCAGTGGGACTCAGCGGGGGACGCGGCGACGGCGGGAACGTCCACCATGTCGCTCCGTAGGGCCGAGGAGCCGGTGCCCGCCGATGGCGACTCGCATCCCGACCCCGCGGCCGGCCCTAGTGACGGCGACAACCTGGCCGTCCTGCCGGTCACTGCGGATGCGGATTCCATCATCGTCGTGCCCGACGCCGCTCTGTTGACCGGTGCGGACACGGTCTACCCGGTGTATGTCGATCCCGACATTTCGTGGGGTGAGTCGGAGCGCACGCTGCTGTCCTCCGACGGCGACACCTTCTACAACTTCTCCGGTGCGGACGACGGCGAAGGCGTGGGCTACTGCGGGACCTACGTGAGCGGAGAATACGGGTACTACTGCGGCTCCGGTTACAAGCAGCGCATGTACTTCGAGTTCGCGCCGACCGCGCTGCGCGGCAAGCGGGTGCTGGATGCCACCTTCCGGGTGACCGAACGCTGGTCGATGTCTTGTGAGAAGACGACCGTGCAGTTGGTGCGGACGCCGAACATCTCGTCGTCGACGCGCTGGCCCGGACCGACGAGCAACTGGGACATCATGGGTGACCGCACCGTCTCGGCCGGTCGCGGCTCGGCGTGCGATCCCGATCAGCCGGACGCACCCATTGAGTTCAATGACGATCCGGCGCAGAACTACGAGAACCTCACCAACACGGTGAAAGCGTTCGCGGCCGGTGATTTCTCCCGCCTGACGCTGATGTTGAAGGCGTACAACGAGTCGGACCCCAACGGCTGGAAGCGGTTCGACGACGATGCCGTGCTGGACGTCGACTACGTCGGTGTTCCGGCCCCGCCCACCAGTCCCGGCGTCCTGTCAGGAGAGGTCACCTCGTGTGAGACGGATGCGGGTGACCCTGATGTCCTCTCGGACCCCACCCCCACGTTCACCGCGGTGGCCCAGACCCTCGCCGGTGGTGAGAGCGGCGCGGACCTTCGCACCCACTTCTACGTGCAGAAGAAGAACGGCAGCGCGTGGGAGGTGGCCACCGAGCCAGTTCGACCGGTCAGCCCTGGATACGTCAACGACGGACAACGGGTGTCGGTCAGTTCTCCGGTCACATTCGCCGACGGCGGCACTTACCGGATGGCGGTGTTCACGCGCTCCTACTACAACGGCGGAGCGAGCTATCTGGAGTCGCACAGCACTGTGACGACCAAAGGCTGGTGTTACTTCAAGGTCGACACCACCGCCCCAAAGGCGCCGATGATCGCTTTCGGCACGACCTACACGTCATGCGCCGCCAACGCCTGCCCACCGGCCGGCGGACCGGGAATCAAGGGCGAGTTCACCTTTGCCCCGGCGTCCGGCGACGCGGCCACCGTGATCGGATACCGCTACAAACTGTCTTCCTCCAGTTCCTGGTCGCCGACGGTCTCCGGAACCACGGTGAAGAAGGCCATCGCACCCGATCTCGCCGGCACGACGGTGCTTCAGGTGCGGGCATTGGACAATGTGGGCAGTGGTCGCTGGGGTGCCACCGCGAGCGTGCGGTTCAACGTCCAGGAGAGCCCGGGTGCCAGCGGTCGCTGGCGTTTCAACGACAGCGCTGTCAATTCCGGTGAGACGCTGGCCGCCGACTCCGCGACAGCCTCGGGCACTCGTCATCCCGCCACGCTGTACACCACCGGATCCGGCTGGTCCGGCTTGGGGCGCCGCGGCTCCAGTGACCGCTCGCTGTGGCTGAATGACGTATCCGATCCAACCCGGCACGCGGGCTACGCCGCGACGTCTTCCGCCGCGGTCAACACCCAGTCTTCATACACCGTTTCGGCCTGGGCCTACCTGACGGAGAACACCGAGTACCGGACCGTGCTGTCCCAGACCGGCACCGACCACTCCGGTTTCGTCCTCTACTGGTCGGCAGGGGTCAAACGGTGGGTGTTCCGCTTCGACTGGACCGACAGCACCGGAACCCGGCGCTACGTCACCAAGAACGCGACGGCCGAAGGACCGCCGCTGAAGGTCTGGACCCACCTAGCGGCCGTCTACGACGCCGAGGGCAGGACGATTCAGCTGTACGTCAACGGACGTGCGCAGGGCGAACCGGTCGCGGTCCCCGCCGGTGGGGAGAAGCAGACCCCCGACGGGACCCTCCAGTTCGGCCGCGCCAGTTATGTGTACGGCAATTACGAGCAGTACTGGCGTGGACGTATCGATGAGGCCGCCGTCTTCCAGGAGGCGCTGCAGCCGGCCGCGATCGCCACCGAGGCCCGGCTGCTGGACTCCACCGGCACCGCGACCTCCACCGAACTCGTGGCGTCCTGGAATCCCGAGGGAGCCACCGGTACCGCACTCGCCGACCCGCTGACGGGATACGGGCACGACCTCGCCCTGTCCGGCGGAGCCTCGCTCGACGGCGAGGCGATCGTCCTGGACGGTGTCGACGACGCGGCCACCACCATGGGCCCGATCATCGACGACACGGGCTCCTTCACGGTCACCACCGAGGTCGAACTCGACCAGAGCGCGCTTAACGCCAAGGGCAACGGCTTCATCGGACAAGTGCTCGGTCAGCGCACCGCGGAAGGTTCCGCCTGGGGCCTGTGGTACCAGACGACCGGCACCGAGACGCGCTTCGACGACGACGACAACCCCTACGAAGTCCCCGTCGGATTCTGGCGATTCGGCCGCTTGGCCGCCGATGGCACCTTCACCGCCGTCGACTCCGACAGCGCGGCCGTCGTCGGCAGCCGGGTCCGTCTGACCGGGACGTACGACGCGCAGGCCGGCGCCGTCGCCCTCTACCTGGACTCCACCCAGAACGACACCGACACGCCCTACACGGCCGTCGTGGGATCCGGTGAGTTCGCGGTCGGCAAGGCGTTCATGAACAACGCGTGGCGTCACCACCTGCCCGGCAAGATCTCCGACATCCGCATCTGGGCCGGCGCAGCGGCCGACGGCACCCAACTGGACACGATGATCGGCGGCTGAACAGCCGCTGCTCCTCTTCCTCCGATTCCTTGGTCCTTTTCCCTCCGTGGCCGTGACAACGGCCGTGCCTTGACAGGGGTATGCCGTGAACACCGGTACGAGAGCGGTTCGTTGGCTGCGCGGCAGACGCGCGGTTGTCGTCGTGACGCTGGCCGTCGCACTGGCCACCGGAGCACTGCCCACCGCGCAACCCGCGGCGGCCGCCACCGGCGGCTTGGGCCGCCCCGACCTGCCGAAGCAACGTGACAGCGAGGTGCACGCGGTCGATGGCCTGGGTGCCGCGCAGGCCCGTGCGGCCGTCGCGACGGCGCGCAAGCGCAATACCGCCCAGACCCAGCGCGCAGCAGGTGAGCAGCGCTCTGCCTGGCCCGAGCCGGGCCGGGTCACGGTCGCCGTGCCCACAGCCCGATCCGACCGTTCGACCGGCCGGGCAGGCGGACTGCCGGTCACCGTGGCCCGGGGCAGCGCAGGCAAGGCGGCGGGCGGCGCATCCACGATCCGTGTCCTGGACCGCCGTACCACTGCCGTCCTCGGCGTCAAGGGCGTGGTGTTCACCGCGGCTGTCACCCGGCCGGGCCGCGCCCGCCTCACCCTCGACTACTCGGCCTTCGCTTCCGCCTACGGTGGCGGATGGGCGAGCAGACTGGCCCTGGTGCGGCTGCCGGACTGCGCCCTGGCCACCCCTCGGAAGACCGAGTGCCGCACCCGCACCACGATCGACTCGGACAACGACACCGCCGGGCAGACCGTCTCGGCCGATGTCGCGCTTGCTCCCGTCTCCTCCGTTGCGCTGTTCGCGCTGACCGCCACCTCGGGTACGTCCGCCTCAGGCGGCGGTGACTACTCGGCGACCCCGCTGTCCGCGTCCTCCGCCTGGGAGGCGGGCGGCTCGTCAGGGGCCTTCACCTGGTCGTATCCGCTGGACACGCCGCCCGCAGCGGTCGGGCCTCAGCCTGAACTGGAGTTGTCGTACGACTCTGGTGGCATCGACGGCCGTACCGCATCCACCAACAACCAGTCCACCCAGGTCGGCGAAGGCTTCGACCTGTCCTCCGGGTCCTATGTCGAGCGGTCCTACGGCAGTTGCGACAAGGACGGCCAGAGCGGCAAGTCGGATCTGTGCTGGAAGTACGACAACGCCTCTCTCGTCCTCAACGGCAAGTCCAGTGAACTGGTCAAGGACGACACGACCGGCCAGTGGCGGCTGAAGAACGACGACGCCTCCACCGTCACCCGCTCCACGGGGGCCGACAACGGTGACGGCGATGGCGAACACTGGACCGTCACCACTGGAGACGGCACCAAGTACGTCTTCGGTCTGAACAAGCTTCCCGGAGTCGGCACGGAACGCACGCAGTCGGTGTGGACGGTGCCGGTCTTCGGTGACGATTCCGACGAGCCCGGATACGACCAGGGATCCACCTTCGCGAACCGCTCCACGACCCAGGCATGGCGCTGGAACCTCGACTACGCAGAGGATCTGAACGGCAACGCCATGACGTACTGGTACACCCCGGAAACGAACTACTACGGCAAGAACGGCGCCACCACCGCCACCGCCGAGTACATCCGCGGCGGCCACCTCGACAAAATTCTCTACGGTCAGCGCGCCAGCACCCTGTTCACCGGCGTCACCTCCAACAAGGTCACCTTCTCCTACAGCGAGCGCTGCACCGCTGCCGACTGTTCGGAGCTGAAGGAGTCCACCGCGGACAACTGGCCTGACGTCCCCTACGACGCGGTATGCAAGAAGGACGCGGACTGCGACGTGCGCGGCCCGTTCTTCTTCACCCGCAAACGCCTCGCCCAGGTCGACACCTTCGCCTGGTCGACTGAGTCGGTCGCGTTCACCGCGGTCGACTCCTGGGCGTTCACGCAGAAGTTCCTGGACGGCGGTGACATAGGCGACACCAGCGACCAGACGCTGGTCCTGGACAGCGTGCGGCACACCGGCAAGAACGGCACCGACATACCCCTACCGCCGGTGAGTTTCACCTACCAGATGCGGGAGAACCGCGTCGACGCCACCGACGACATCCTGCCGCTCAGCCGTCCGCGCATCGAGAGCGTCACCACCGAGACCGGTGCGATCACCCGAGTCACATTGTCCGAACCCGAGTGCGTGCGCGGCTCGAGCATGCCGAGCGCCGTGGACCACAACACCAAACCGTGCTACCCGCAGTACTGGAACATCAACGGCGCCGAGGACGCGTCGCTCGACTGGTTCCACAAATATCGCGTCCTCGCCGTCAACGTCTCCGACCCCACCGGCAAGAACGACGCGGTGGAGAGCCAGTACTCCTACGCCGCTCCCGCATGGCACTACGACGACAATCCGTTCACCCCGGTCGACGAGCGCACCTGGTCCATCTTCCGCGGCTACGGCAAGGTCACCGTCACCAAGGGCACCGGCACCACACGTAGCAAGACCGTCTCGGTCTACCTCCAGGGGATGGACGGCGACCGTCTGCTGGACGCGGACGGCGCACTGGACGCAAGCGCCCGCCGGTCGGCCACCGTCGCGGGAATCGACGTCAGCGGCTTGGACGTCGCCGACCAGACCGACAGCGAGCCGTACGCCGGCCTCCTGCGTGAGAAGATCATCTACGACGGGACCACCCCGGTAAGCGTCGCCGTCCACGACCCCTGGTCGAAGAAGACGGCGACCCAGCACAAGTCGTATGCGGACACCGAGGCGTACTACGTCCGCGAGGCCAAGGCACACACCCACACGTATCTGACCGCCTCGTCGAGTTGGCGCACCACCACCAGTGCCACCGCCTACGACGACTACGGCATGCCGGAAAGCGTCGACAACAGCGGCGACACCGCCAAATCCGGTGACGAGACCTGCACCCGTACCTGGTACGCCCGCAACACCACCCTCGGCATCACGGCTCTGGTCTCCCGCACCCGTGTCGTGGGCCGTCCCTGCTCCGTGGCCGAGACCGCGCTGTCGCTGCCGACCTCGGCAGCGACCCCGGGGGACGTGGTGTCCGATGCGGCGACCGTCTACGACAGCGCTACTGCCACCGCCTGGAGCACCACCCAGACACCGACCCTGGGACTGGCCACCTGGAAGGGCCGTGCCTCCGCCTACCCGGCCACCGCAACCGGCGGGGAGCGCCACCCCACGTCCTGGCAGACGGTCAGCAGAACCGCCTACGACACCACGACAGCAGGACTCGGCCGCCCTCTCTCCATCACCGATGCCGCAGACAACACCACGACCGCCGCCTACACCCCCGTCGGCGCCGGCCCGCTGACCCGCACGGTCCTCACCAATCCCAAGAGCCAGAAGACCCTGACCTACCTGGATCCCGCGCGAGGGTCGAAGACCAAGGTCTACGACGTGAACACCAAGCTGACCGAAACGGCGTACGACGCGCTGGGCCGCGCCACAGCGGTCTGGCTGCCCAACCGTTCCCGCTCCTCCGAACAGTCGGCGAACTACACCTACGCCTACTCCGTCACCGCCGACGCGCCGTCCTGGACCTCCACCTCGACGCTGAAGGCCGACGGAAACACCTACAACACCAGCTACAGCATCTACGACGCCCAACTACGTCCGCTGCAGACCCAGTCCCCGACCCCGCTCGGCGGCCGCCTGCTGACCGACACACGCTATGACAGCCGGGGCCTCGCCCACGAGACGTACGCCCAGATCTTCGACCAGGACAAATCACCGAGCGGCACGTACACACGCGCCGAATACGGTGAGGCGGCCCAGCAGACCGCCACCGTCTTCGACGGGGTGGAACGCCCGACCAGCAGTTCCCTGTTCGTATACGGCGTCAAACGCTGGACGACCACAACCGGCTACACCGGTGATTCCACGGCCAGCTCCGCCCTCACCGGCGGATCCGCGACCCGTGTGATCACCGACGCCCTCGGCCGCACGGTTGAACGTCGTGAATACGCGAGCCCTTCCCCGTCCGACGCCGCCTACGGATCCGGCCCCGGCGCCGCGTACACCTCCACCTCCTTCAGCTACACCGCGGACGGCAGGGAATCGACGGTCACCGGACCGGACGACTCCGTGTGGTCCTACGGCTACGACCTCCACGGCCGCAAGGTCACCTCCGTCGACCCCGACAAGGGGAAGACCACCACCGGCTACACCGATCTCGACCAGGTCTCCTGGCTCAAGGACGCCGCAGGACGCGTGGCGATCTCCGCCTACGACGTACTCGGTCGCGTCTCCGGCACCTGGAGCGCACCGGCCACGGCCGACCTGACCTCCACCATCGAGGAACAGGTACCCGCCAAGCAACTCACCGCCTACACCTACGACACCCTTGCCAAGGGGCAGCTGGACACCGCCGTCCGCTACGTCAACGGCAGCGCGAGTACGGGTACGGCCTACACCAAAAAAGTCACCGCCTACGACGCCCTGTACCGGCCCACCGGTACCCAGCTGGTCCTGCCGGCAGGTGACGCGCTGGTGAGCTCCGGTGCGTTGCCCTCCGCCACGCTCGACTTCTCCTCGTACTACAACATCGACGGCACCCGGCAGTACACCCAGGAACCCGCTGCCGGCGGACTGGCGACCGAGAAGATCACCACCGAGTACAACGGAGTGGGCCTGCCCACCACCGTCTCGGGCACCAGCGGCTACGTCCTGGACACCAGCTACTCGGCGCTCGGAGAAACCGAGCAGCTCACCCTGGGCACGTCCGCCGCGGCCGGAACCAAGAAGGCGTACATCACCAATGCCTTCGAGGAAGGCACGGGCCGGCTCACTCAGGCCATGGTCACCGACCAGACCCACGGATACGAGCTCCAAGAGCTCAACTACGGCTATGACGACGCCGGAAACGTCACCTCGATCACGGATCCCACCACACTCGGCACCACCTCCGCGGCGGACAACCAGTGCTTCGCCTACGACGGCTACCAGCGCCTTACCGAGGCATGGACGCCTAAGAGCGCCGACTGCTCGGCAACCAGCCGCACTGCCGCCAATCTGGGCGGGGCGAGCCCGTACTGGACCTCGTACACGTACCAGGACTCCGGACTGCGCACGACCGAGACCAGCCACACCACCAGCGGCGACACGAAGAAGACGTACTGCTACGACGGCACCCGCAAGCACGCCCTGGCGGCGGTCACCACCGCCTCCTCCTGCACCGGCGTGAGCGCCGCCTACGGCTATGACGCCACCGGCAACACGACCACCAGGCCGGACGGGAGCACCACTCAGACCCTGACCTGGAACGAGGAAGGTGACCTCGGCAAACTCGTCGAGGGCAGCAGCACCACCGGCTACGTTTATGACGCCGATGGCACCCTGCTCATCCGGCGCAACGCCACCGGAGAGACCGTCCTGTACCTGGGCGCCACCGAGGTGCACCTGGATGCCAGTACCTCAACGCCCAAACGCTGGGCCCAGCGCTATTACACCGCCGGGGACGCCACCCTCGCCCTGCGCAGCAACAAGTCAGGCAGCAACACCCTGACCTGGCTCGCCGCCGACCAGCACGGCACCTCCGGGCTGGCGGTCGAGGCGAACGCGCAGGGTGTCACCAAGCGGTACTCCACCGCCTTCGGCGCTACGCGCGCGGGCTCCACCGGCACCTGGGCCGACGACAAGGGCTTCCTCGGGAAGAGCGCCGACAGTGGCACCGGCCTGACCCACCTGGGCGCCCGTGAGTACGACCCAGTGACCGGTCGATTCATCAGTGTCGACCCAGTTCTCACCACCGATCAGACACAGTCCCTCAACGGCTACACCTACGCGAACAACAGCCCCGTCACCCAGTCGGATCCCACCGGCCTGGAGTCTTGCTACCCCCACAACTGCTCGGGCAGCAACGGCACTTATGGAACGTACGAGCCGGAGAACGACCCGGCGTCGGACCAGTACGAGAACCCCAGCCCCAGCAACGGCGCGCCCTCGCTGGGAGCGGCCACCGGCAACAAGACGACGCGGCACGACCAAGCCCGCGACCGGGCGATCAAGGTGATCCAGATGCAGATCAAGAAGCTCGGCGTGAAAAATTTCAAGATCTTCACCACTATGCGAGTGGAAGGAGCGAATAAGAAATGCATGCACCCCGGCAGGAATGTTGGGGCCTCATGCAGTCACGGAGTGCCGGACATAGTCGGCTATGACCCCAACCACGACATTTACTATGTCTGGGAAGTGAAGTCCGCAGGAGTGGCCTCCAAGGCTGTACCGGAAGCCGCCTGGTATGTGAACCGTATGCGTGCGGAGAGCATGAACGCTGTATTGGGTTGGACCATCGGCGGTCCATACCACGTGGTCAATGGTGACCGGGTGATCGGCCCCGAGTCAGGAGCTGTCATCTACGGAAAACCCAACAACAGGAAGTTCAAGCGCGTGCTCAGCTCCAGTCCCGCAGCCGCTCAGCAACAGTCCCAACCTGTGCCGCAACCCACTCCTGGGCCAGCACCGGGCCCTTATCCGGGGACGGTCGATCAGCCCGGACTGGGTATCGTGCCCCAGTCGACTGACGGCGTGAGTCAATTGCCGTTGCTGGTGCCGATCGCCATCGTCGGGCTGCCCTTCGCCGTAGAGGCGGGCGGCGCAGCGGCCACAGTGTCGGTGAGCGCGGGCGTCGCAGCCAAAATTTTCGAACTGGCGGCATGAGCGAAGGAGACGGGCAGCAGCCATGAACCCCCTGGACACCCTCATCAAGCAATATGTGGTTCCGGTCGCCAAGGCGGCCGGTTTCACGAAGAAGGGCAGAGTCTTTCGTCTGGTGTCCGCCCATGGCGACCACCTGCTGATGCACTTCGACACCCATGAGGTCGACCCGGAGAAGTGTGTCTTTGACGTCACTTTCTGGATCGTTCCGTTGCCGCATTGGGAGTTCTTGAGGCGGCAGGACGTCGCCCCGTCCGAGCCCCGCGCCGGCGGTGCCCTAGCGACCTACCCTGTGGTGCCGCCGGCCGTGGTCGCCCACGAACCCGAGGAGGAGATGCCGTTCCGGTCCCGATGGGCCTTCTCCGAACCGGGGACGCGGGATGTATGTGGACGAGAACTGGCCCGTGTCCTGGTCGAGGAGGCGTTCCCGAGGGTGACGCGTCTGCTCGATCGCAAGACTTTCTTGAAGGAGACGCGAGTCAATCCCAACGGTGAGCTGGTCCTGCTGAGGGGTGCTGCGCAGAGCGAGATCATGTTGCGCATCGACGACGACCCGATCGCGGAAGTCATCGCCCTGGTCGACAAAGCGGAGGAGGACGGACTTTCTCCATCCGTCGTCACGTGGGCACGGCAGCGTTTGAAGCAACGCGCGATGTGAGGGTAATCGAGTTCGGAATTCCGGGACGATGACGCAAGAGGCTGGGCTCGGTCGGGCAGGTCACGGTTCCGCGGTCGTGGAGCTCCTCCGCATGCTGAACTCCGGCCTCTTGCGCACGCTCCTGGCCGACGACCGGGCCACCGATCTCGTAGGCGACTTCGCCGACCGGACGTACAGGATCCTGACTGGGGCGGGAAACGGCGTACCCGCCATTAAGGACCAGGGGGTATGGGAGCCGAGTGCGATACATCTTTTGGTGTAGCGCGGGTGCGGGGTGCTGTCAATTGGAGGGCGGCTCCATGTTCACCGGCCGTCGACCGTGACGCTCACTTGACGCTCCAGGTACTCAAGCGCAGGACGGCAAGCCGAGAAACTGGCTCTGAGCTGGTCTTTTCCATGGCCTGCTCAGGACGACAGCTTTTCGATGACGCATCACGTGGAGTGCGTGGCGATCCTTGAACCGGTAGGCAAGGGCGCCTGAGCTGGGGTTTTGTGGTCCGGGGTCCTGCGCTGCGCAGAGCCGGGAGTGCGGCCTGATCGCGCCGTTTGATGCGCATGGCCTGGCTCGCCGTGCGTGTCTTCCTGCGGTTCAACGGCGTCAGCGCCGGTACCGTCCGCCGCTCGTTTCCCTTGCGGCCTCCCTGCCCGGCGTACGGGTCCGGCCAGTGAGGCCGTGCCCATCGTGGCGCCGTACAGGGCGAGGGGCCGTGAACTACTGAGGTCGCGCTCAGCACCAGCGGCATCGGGAAGCGTCGGCCGGTCACCGGGTCAGTGCCTCGGCCAGTTGCTGTGGGCGGGCCGCGAACGGGGTGTGGCTGCCTGGAAGTGTGTGGATGGTGAACTGCTCGGCCGGCAGGGCCCGGTCGGCCTCCGTGATCATCAGGTCCTGTGTGGCCGTCGGCAGCGCTCGGTCGTCCGCGCAGCGCAGGAAGGTGCGGGGGATGCGGCCCCACCGGGCCGCGGTCAGGGTGATGGGCGTTGTCGGGAGGGCGAGGGGCAGGTCG
The DNA here is from genome assembly GCF_042677425.1 of Streptomyces sp. NPDC127119. Lineage (NCBI taxonomy): Bacteria > Bacillati > Actinomycetota > Actinomycetes > Kitasatosporales > Streptomycetaceae > Streptomyces > Streptomyces sp. NPDC127119. The sequence goes on from NZ_JBHXTO010000001.1 coordinate 130,401, forward strand.
GGGCTGAGCGCGGAGCGCCAGCGGTCGAAGTGGTCGGCGGGCGTGTCGTGGTAGTGGGTCTGCCTCAACTCCTCGACGTACGCGGGGTCCTGCGACAGCGGATCGATGCGTACGGCGCCCAGTGCCTCGGGATCACCGAGGTTGAGGTTCTGGCCCCGTGCGGTGGAGTTCTCGGGCGCGCTCAGGTAGTCGAAGAACCGGGGGCGGCCCGCGGGGACGAACGCGGAGAGGTAGACGAGCTGGTCGACCAGCTCGGGCGCGCGTTCCGCGGCCAGCGACGCGGGGCCGCCGCCCGCGCTGTGCGCGACGAGTACGACACGGCCGTAGCGGCGGACCCGGCGCAGTGTGTCCAGGACGGCATCGGCGCAGTCGTCCATCGTCACGTCGGCGAGCCTGGACCTCTCGGTCAGCAGACCGGGGCGGCCGGGCAGCAGGTATCCGCTGGGCAGGGGAGCGCCGAGGCCGTGTCCCGGCAGATCGACGGCGACGCTCGCGGCACCGAGACCGGCGAGCGCCCGCTGCGTCGCCGCCCACTGCCACGAGCCGTGCCAGGCGCCGTGGACCAGGACGTAGACGGTGTCGGCGGGGGAGGAGTTGGGAGGGGAGGGAGGCATGGTCCCCATCCCAAGCGATCTTCGTCCGTCGATCCAGCAGAAGATATGGCACGCTGAGTGGCGATATCTTTTGCGTATGGAGAGGTGGCAGTGTGGAAGCGCGGCATCTGCGGTATGCGCTCGCCCTTGCCGAGCACCGGCACTTCGGCCGGGCCGCCCGTGCGCTGGGTATCGCGCAGCCACCGCTGTCCAAGCAGATCGCCGACCTGGAGCGCGAGATCGGGGCCCGGCTGTTCGACCGTACGCGCCAGGGTGTGTTCCCGACCGCTGCGGGCGAGGCGTTCCTCGTCAGGGCGCGGCGGGCGCTGGAGGAGATGGCGGCGGCCGGGATCGACGCCGGACGGGCCGCGCGCGGCGAGACGGGACGGCTGCGGCTGGGGTTCATCGCCTCCGCGCTGTTGGACCCGCTCCCGGATGTCCTGGGCCGGTTCGGGCGTGAGCGGCCCGGTGTACGGCTGGAGTTGCACGAGATGGCGTCCGGCCGCGGCACCGCCGCTCTCGTCGCCGGCGAACTGGACGTGGCGGTCACCCTCGGACCGCCCCGGGGCGCAGGCGCCGAGCAGCTGGTGTCCGTCGCGGTCGGCCACGACCATCTGATCGCCGTGGTCGGCAGCGCGCACCCCTACGCGGGCCAGGCGTCGGTGAGCGTGGATCAGTTGCGGCGGCAGCCGCTGATCGTGGCCGCGGGGGAGGACGAGCCCGTCATCCATGCAGGGCTGCGCGTTCTGCTGGGCGAGGACGCGGCGGCGCTGGAAGGGGCCACCGTGGCCAGGGACGTGCACACGATCATGGGCCTGGCCGCCTGCGGGGTCGGGGTGGGCCTGGGGCCCTCCCGTATGCGGGAAGCCGCGCGGCCGGGTATCCGGTTCTGTGAGGTGACCCCTAGGACGGCGTTGCCCGATCTGGTCCTGTCCTTCGCCGACCGGGACCGTTCCCCGGCGCTGGACGCCTTCCTCGATGTCGTCCGCCGGAACTGCCCCGACGTCGGTGCCGCACTCGATCTGCGGTTGGGCCGCCGAGTATGAGGGCTGGAGCCGGCTTGCGTTGATGTGTCTCTCACCGTGGCGGTCGTCGACGCCACCGGTGGTTCATCCGTCCCGTGATGCCCTCCACCGTGCCAGCGCCGCGGGCAGGTGCTCCTCTATATGGGCGGGCAACGGCTCGTTCTGCGTCGTCGCGATGAGGGCTTTCGCCACGTCGTGGACCTTGGTGTTGGAGTGCTGGGACACATGGACCAGGATCTGCCAGCCCTCCTCGGCGGTGCACGACCAGGCCGCCATCAGCACCCCGCGCGCCATGTCGACGATCGGCCGCCGTTCCAGAGCTTTCTTCAGCTGCTCCGATTCCGCCAGGAGCTGCTCCCCGGTCGGCATCCTGCCCTCGGCGCAGCCGACTTCACGGCTGGTCTCGCGCTGTGTGCCGTGCGGGGGCCGTTCGACGAGGTCGCGCCGGGGGCCGGGGCGCTGGGAAGGGCGCATGGTGGGAACCTTCCCGTCCGTTGCTCGTCGACACATCGACACATCGACACATCGATGTGTCGGCAGTTCTGTGCCGGGTCCGGGGCGGGCTCGCCTGCGTGCTGCGTGCTGCGTGCTGCGTGCTGCGTGCCGCGTGGCGGTCCGCTTTGGTCAGCGGCCCAGCGCCTTCGCCAGTTGCTGTTTGTTCATCGACGAACGGCCGTCGATATTGCGCTTCTTCGCCTCCGCGTACAACTGGTCCCTCGTCGGCCCCTGGGCGCCGCTGTGCGCATGCTCGCCGCCGCGTTGCGGGGCCGACTTCTTGTCCCGCGCCGACGTCTTGCTTGCCGTCTTCGACTCGCCGGCGCGGGCCCTCTCCTTGTTCACGGTGCGTGCCGCGATCTCCTTCGCACGCCCCGTCGAGGTGCCGCGCTTCTCGGCGCTCTCCTTGATGTGCTCGTACTGACGCTCGCGCTTCGCGTTGGAACCCTGCGGCATGGCGAACTCCTCCCGGGCCGGGTGCGGGTGGCTCGGCCGGACCCGCGTTTCGATGATGTCCCGCGTACCCCTCGGTCGGTTTCTCACCCGGAACACGCGTTTCCCGTCTCCCATCTGATGCGGTGCCCCACCGGGGGTGCGAGTGGACGGCGACCGAACGGATGAGGGCCCCGACGTTTCACGACACGGTCGACACTGTCGGAGCTCTCGAACTCCTCGAAGTCCTCGAACTCCTCGAACTCCTCGAACTCCTCGACGTTCGCAGCCTTCCTCGTGGCCCACGGATGCATCCCCCGTCCCCTCTCGCCCAGCTCCCGACCCCGGGCCGAACCCAGCCCCCCGACCCCGGCCGACCTCGGTCGAACCCAGCCCCCGCCCACAGCAGAGCGCACCCCTGCGCCCCTCCACCCGGCGAGAACGCCCCCTGAACGTCCGCCGAACACCCCCGCGTACCCAGCCGGTTGCGTCAAGCGCTGTCACTCACGGTGTATGGGTCGCTACGCTTGTTCCGGTGCGGGCGACCCCGTATCGGACCCGCATCGGAAGCGTCAGGAAGGCGGTGCGCGGCGACATGGGTGCCACTGTCAGGGGACTGCTGGACAGCCTGTCTCCAGCGGCGGACGAGGAAGAGCGGCGTGAGTGGGCCGGCGCCTGCGCGCACGCCCTCGGTCTCGGCGGGATCGCGGTCTCTCTGGGACGGGAGCTCGTGTGGTTCAGCGACAGCACCAGCGCACGGCTGGAGGATCTGCAGTTCGTCCTGGGGCAGGGCCCCGGTCTGCTGATCGAGGACGAGACGGAGGTACGGCAGGTGCCCGACCTCGGCCGGCTGCTGGCACGGCAGTGGCCGCAGTTCGCCGCCGAGGCGGAGGAGCTGGACATCGCGGCGCTCTTCGTCTGGCCCGTGCACATCGGAGCCGTACAAGCCGGGACGATGACCGGATACCGGCGTACGCCGGGGCCGCTCACCCGGCAGCAGCTGACCGAGGGCTGGCTGGTCGCCGACGCCCTCGCCCAACAGGTCCTCCAGAACTGGCCGGCCACCTCCGCGGCACGCAACGGCCGCGGCCACACGGGCATGGTGGATCTGCACCGTGCCGAGGTGCACCAGGCCACCGGTGTCCTCAGCGCGCGCCTCGGCGTATCGCTGGCCGAGGCCCTGGACCTGCTGCGGAGCGAGGCCTACACCTCGGGCCGGACCCTGACGGACACAGCCCGGGACATCATCCGGCGGGAGCTTCCGCGATGACACCACCAGACCCGGTCGACCGCACGGAGGAAGCCCTGTGCGGGGGACAAGGAGCTTGCGCATGAGCAGGGAGCAGCACATCGCCCGCACTTTTGTGGAACTCGCCGACACGCTGGTGGAGGACTTCGACGTCATCGGGTTCCTGCAGCAGATGACGGTCCGCTGCCAGGAACTTCTCGACGTCACGGACGCCGCGGTCTTCCTGTCGCACGCGGGACCCCAGCTGTACAGCCCCGCCCCGTGCGACCCCAGTCCCGCCCTGGAGCGCGTACTGGAATGCGCCTGTGGTGAGGGCCCGGCGGTGGACGCCCACCGCACCGCCCGCGCGGTCGACGCGTACGGCCGCGGTGACGCGGACGGTCCGGGCGACGAGGCCTCCCAGTGGCCGGAGTTCACCGCGCACCTGCGGCAGGCCGGTTACTCCCTTGCCGTCGCCCTGCCGATGCGGCTGCGCCAGGAGACCATCGGCAGTCTGCTGCTCCTGCGTTCCGCCGACCGGCCCCTGGACGCCGCCGACCTGGCCCTCGCCCAGACCCTCGCCGACGCCGCCACCATCGGTCTGCTGCACGCCCGCACCATCCGGCAGCAGGACACCGTCAACGAACAACTCCACACGGCCCTGCAGAGCCGCATCATCATCGAACAGGCGAAAGGGTTGCTCGCCGCCCGCCGCGACATCCCCCTCAACCAGGCGTTCGAGATCATGCGCCGGCATGCCCGGCAGCACCGGATGCTGCTCAGCAAGGTCGCCCGGGACGTGATCGACGCCGGCTCCACGCTGCGCAGCTCCGCCGTACTGCCCCAGCCGAGCGCGACCGACTCGGAATGACGACCGACCCGGCGTGACGACCGGGCCGACTGCCGACCGGGCGGGGCGATGACCGGGCCGAGCGATGACCGTGGTGGCCGCGTGCCGACCGGCTGACGACCGCTGACGACCACGATGGGCGAGGCCGCGTGACACCGCCTCGGCGCTGACATGCCGCTGACATGCTGCGGGCGTGGCGCGGTCGTGGTGCGGACATGGCGTGGTCGTGGCGTGGGCGGCTCCGCGAGAAGCGGGGCGGGCGCCCGGCGTGTGCCGCGTACCGCCCACGCCGTCGTGCGCTTTGATCTGCGGAGGAAAGCGTCGCGCCGCGCAGGGCGCCGACGAGGCGACGACTCGTCGACGGAGTGCACGGCATGACAAGGAACACGGCCGGAAACGTGCCTGGGCACGCGGCGGGGAACGAGGCCGGCGAAGAGACGGGCGAAGAGCCCGGCACCGCCCACTGGCTCTTCGGTGACCAGCTCGGCCCCCATTTCATCGATCCCGCGCGCGGCGGCCCGCGCCGGGACGCGCCGCTGCTGATGATCGAGGCCCGCAGTGTCCTGCGCCGACGGCGGTTCCACCGTGCCAAGGCCCATCTGATCCTGTCGGCGATGCGCCACCGCGCCGCCGAACTCGGTGACCGCGTGCGGTACGTCAAGGCGGACACCTACCGCCAGGGGCTGCGCGAGACGGTGGGGGACGCCCGGGTGACCGTCCACCACCCCACGTCCCACGCGGCCCTGGCCTTCGTACGCTCCCTGCCGTCCGTACGTGTCCTGCCGGCCCGCGGTTTCCTCGTGACGCACGACGCGTTCGGGCGCTGGGCGGACGGCCGCGGTACGAAGCATCTGCGCCAGGAGGACTTCTACCGCTGGGTCCGGCAGACGCACGATCTGCTGATGGAGGGCGACCAGCCGGCCGGCGGGCGCTGGAACCTCGACCACGACAACCGGCAGCCCCCGCCGCGCGGCGCCACCGACCTGGGCGTTCCTGCCCCGTACCGCCCCCGCGAGAGCGAGATCGACGACGAGGTGCGGGCCGATCTCGACCGCTGGTCGCGCGATGGGGACGTCGAGTTCGTCGGCGAGGACGGGCCGCGCGGGTTCCCCGCCACGCGCCGGGAGGCACTGGCCGCGCTCCACCGCTTCGTCGAGCACCGGCTGCCCACCTTCGGCGCGTACGAGGACGCGGTGCTCACCGGGGACGCGACGATGAGCCACAGCCTGCTCTCCTCCTCGCTCAACCTCGGCCTGCTGGACCCCGCGGAATGCGCCGAGCGGGCGGAGGCGGCCTGGCGGTCGGGAGACGTGCCGCTCAACAGTGCCGAGGGGTTCGTCCGGCAGATCGCCGGCTGGCGCGAGTACGTCTGGCACGTCTACTGGCACTTCGGCACGCGGTACCGGGAGAGCAACACCCTGGGCCACCACGAACCGCTGCCCGACTGGTTCACGGACCTGTCCCCGGACGGGACCGACGCCAACTGTCTCAGTCACGTCCTCCGACAGGTCAGGGACACCGGCTGGACGCATCACATCCCCCGGCTGATGATTCTCGGGAGCCTCGCCCTGCAACGGGGGTGGGAGCCCGGGGCCGTCACCGACTGGTTCCACCGCAACTTCGTCGACGGCTACGACTGGGTGATGGTCCCGAACGTGGTCGGCATGTCGCAGTACGCCGACGGGGGCCGCATGACCACCAAGCCGTACACGTCCGGTGGCGCGTACATCAACCGCATGAGCGACTTCTGCGGTCCCTGCCGCTACAAGCCGACCGTGCGGGTGGGCGAGGACGCCTGTCCCTTCACCGCGGGGTACTGGAACCTCCTGCACCACCATCGCGACCGGTTCGAGCACAACCCGCGGATGACGCAGGCTGTGCGGGGGCTCGACCGCCTCAACGATCTCGAAGCGTTGCTGGAGCAGGAGCGCGACCGCAGGGACTGAGGGCTGAGGGCTGAGGGCTGGGGGCCGGGCCCCAGCCCCCGCCCCGGCGGTCCATGCCCCGGTCCATGCCCCGGCCCATGCTCGGGCCCATGCCCCGGCCCCTGCCTCGGAGAGGAACAGCACGTGGAGCCCGAACAGCAACCGCTCTTCGAGTGGTCGGACACCGTACCGGCGCCCGCGCGACCCGCGAGCGCAGATGCGGCCGAGGCGGGCCCCGGCCGGCCCGCGGCCGGGTTGTACGCGTTCCGGGACAGCCCCCAGGCCCGCCGGATGCTCGACGTACGGGAGGTGTACGCCGAACCGGCGGCCCTCGACTCCCCGCGCGGGCAGCAGATCATGGCCCGGCTCCCCGGCGTACGGGTGACCGAGGTCGACGGCCACTGGCTCATCCCCTCCCTGCACGGCAACGACGGCAACATCGCCCGCTGGGTCCGTATCAAGACCGACACGCTCGTCCTCGGCGTCAAGCACAGCCTCAGCACGCGCCCCAACGGCAGGTCGGCCGACTGGATCGCCCCCGGCCCCTCCAACGGCTGCGCGATGGCCTGCGCGTACTGCTACGTCCCCCGCCGCAAGGGATTCGCCAACCCCATCACCCTGTTCACGAACATCGAGGCGATCGTGGCCCACGTACAGCGGCACGTACGGGCCCAGGGCCCCAAACCGGAGCCCAACCAGTGCGACCCCGAGGCCTGGGTCTACGACATCGGTGAGAACGGCGACTGCTCCGTCGACGCCCTGGTCTGCGACAACACCGCGGATCTCGTCGCCGCGTTCCGTCGCCTGCCGACGGCGAAGGCGTCCTTCGCGACCAAGTTCGTCAACCCCGACCTGCTCGCACTCGACCCGCAGGGCCGCACCCGCGTGCGCTTCTCGGTCATGCCGACCGACGACGCCCGCCTCCTCGACATCCGTACGAGTCCGGTCCCCGAGCGCATCGCGGCGGCGGCCGACTTCCTCGACGCGGGGTACGAGGTCCACTTCAACCTCTCGCCCGTGGTGCTGCGCCCGGGGTGGGAGCGGGACTGGGCCGATCTGCTCCGCCACCTCGACGACGTCCTGCCCGCCCGGGTGAAGGAGCAGGCGGCGGCCGAGGTCATCATGCTGACCCACAACCAGGCGCTCCACGAGGTCAACCTGGGCTGGCACCCGCGCGCCGAGGACGTGCTGTGGCAGCCGGAGATCCAGGAGACCAAGCGTTCGCAGAACGGGGCGCTCAACGTCCGCTACGCCCTGGAGACCAAGCAGCGGGCCCTCGCGCGGCTGCGGGAACTGCTGGCAGCGCATGCGCCGTGGCTGCGTATCAGGTACGCCTTCTAAGGACGGTTCCGGGAGAGGTCCAGGAGAGGTCCGGGAAAGGTCCGGGAAAGGTCCGGCCATGGCTCCGGGAAAGCTTCCGGAAAGGTTCCGGGAAGGCTCCGGGTGAGAGAGGGAGCGGCGTGGTGCGGTTCCGGACGAGTGATCTCACGGGTCCCGGTTACGGCCGGCGCCGGCACGGCCGCGGCTTCCGCTACCTCGACACCAAGGGCAAGGCCCTCCCCGCCGGCCCGGAGACGCGGCGCGTACGCGATCTCGTCATCCCCCCTGCCTGGCAGGACGTGTGGATCTCCCCGCACCCGAACGGCCACATCCAGGCGGTCGGCACGGACGAGGCCGGCCGCCGCCAGTACCTCTACCACCCCCTCTTCCGCGAGAAGCAGGAAGCCGCCAAGCACACCCGCATCCTGGAGGTCGGCGCCGCGCTGCCCGAGGTGAGACGGCAGGTCGGCAAGGGCCTCGAAGGCTCGGGCCTGACCCGGGAGAGAGTCCTCTCGCTCGGCGTCCGCCTGCTCGACCTCGGCTTCTTCCGCGTCGGCGACGACCGGTACGCGAAGACGAACGAGTCCTACGGGCTGACGACCGTACGGCGGCACCAGGTCACCTGCGGCAAGGGCGCGGTCGGCTTCGACTACGCGGCCAAGAGCGGGCGCCGCTACTGCCGCGAGATCGTCGACGAACAGGTCTACAGCGCCGTCCGGGCCCTGCTGCGCCGCCGCGACGACGACGACCACCTCTTCGCGTACTGGGAGGCGCGCAGCTGGCACACGATCGACGCGACCGACCTGAACGGGCATCTGCGCGACCTCGCGGGCCTGGACATCTCCAGCAAGGACTTCCGGACCTGGCACGCCACGGTGCTCGCCGCCGTCGCGCTCGGGGTGTCGGCCGAGGTGGCGGCGACCTCGCCGACGGCCCGGAAGCGGGCCGCCGCACGGGCGGTCCGCGAGGTCGCCGGCTACCTCGGCAACACCCCGTCCGTCTGCCGGGCCTCGTACATCAACCCGCGCCTGTTCGAACTCTTCGACGAGGGCCGGACGATCGCCCCCGCCCTCGCGTCCCTGGGCTCCGTCCCTGTGGCGGGCGCACTGGCCACACAGCCGGTGGAGGAGGCGGTGCTCCGGCTGCTCAGCCGTTAGCGGCAACCCGTCAGCCGCAACCCGTCAGCGGCAGCCCGTCGGCCGCAACCCGTGGGATGCCGCCCGACGTGCGTACTGCCACGAAGAGCCGGACAGTGGGGAGGGCCGTCCAGCGCGGGGGCCGAGGTCGAGGGAGCGTGCGGACCGTGACGAAGGACAAGGGCAGGGACAGGGACAGGGACAAGAAGCTCAGCAAGGGGGACAAGGTCTCCTGGAGCAGTCACGGGCAGACCGTCCCCGGCAAGGTGAAGAAGAAGATCACGGGCCGCGCCGAGGTGGCGGGCCGTACCGTCGACGCCTCGAAGGACGAGCCGCAGTACGAGGTCGAGAGCGACAAGTCCGGCCGCAGCGCCGTCCACAAGCCCGGCTCGCTGCGCGAGAAGAGCAGCGGTTCATGAGTGGCGGAGGCGGAAAGACCGACACGGATCGCGCGGACACGGTCAAGGAGTTCGCCGAGGCCGTCAACATGACGCCCGGTGCCCTCAAGAAGTGGCTGGACACGGACGACTCGAAGAGCGTGGGCCAGTCGGACGGCGACGGCGACGGCGAGAGCGTGGGGCACGCGTCCGGACGCCGTGTCGTCCGCCTCCTTGAGAAGAAGAAGGCCGACCTGACCGACGCCGACGTCACCCACATGCGCAAGGTCGTCGGCTACGTGCACCGCCACCTCGAGCAACGCCCCTCGGGCGACGTCACGGACACGCCGTGGCGGTACTCGCTGATGAACTGGGGCCACGACCCGAAGGCGTGAGGGGCGTCAGTTCTGGGGATCCATGGAGCGTAGTAGTTCCAGCAGCCCCTGTGCCGGCAGCAACTGGTCTTCGGTGACGGGATCCGGGCTGAAGTGCATCAGTCCGTTGCGGAACTGGCGGCACTCCTCCAGCGCTGCCAGGAAGTGCTCCTGGTCGATGGCCCAGCCGAGCGCGGCCCAGTTCTCAGGGACTCGGAGCAGGTGCTTGTACGCCCCGAAGGTGAGGTTGGCGGCCGAGTTCACCTGGGAGGCGCGTCTCGGGGGGACCGTCGCACGGATGCGGTCGAGCGGGATGAACTGGTCGACCACGCGTCGCAGGCGTTGCTCGATCTCTTCGACGAGAACGAACGGGCGCACGCGGGTGCCGAACTGGACGGTCAGGTCGGAGGCGGTGATCAGGCCACAAACCTTGTGTTCGTGATCCCGCACGAGGACGTATCCGGACTGCTGAACGGTGCCGATCCAGTCGAGCAGGTCGTCCGACCGGTCGGCTTCCTGTCCCCTGACCGTGGCGGCTTCGAGCGTCGCCCGGGGATCTGCCATGCGGGCCCGCCCGATCGACTCCCAGCTGACGACGCCGCGCAGGCGCCCGTCGGCGTCCAGGACGGGGAGCTGGCTGTAGCCGCGCAGCACCATGACGGTCATGGCCGTCGCGAGGCTGTCGCCGACCGCCACGGATTCGGGCATGCGGTTTGCGGATTCGAGGTTGCTCACGCGGTAAGCGACGTCCTGCGGCCCGGGTTCTCCGCTGTCGCGCTCGACGAGGCGCTGCACGGCGTCCAACGCGTTGCCGGGCAGATGCGAGACAGCCGAACTGCTCGACGTGAGCCGGGTCACCGCGCTCGTTCCTGCCTCGTCCGGTTCGGCGCCGCCTGCCAGCACTGCGATCGTGCTGTCGATGCTGCCTTCGGTGAAGGGTGGCACGGTCACCAGACCCCGCTCGTCGAGGTCGTTCTTGATCTGATCGACGGCGGCCGGGTACCGACGCTGGACGCCCCAGACTGCGAGGAAGTCGCGAATGGACAGGGTGAGGGGGTCGTCAGCGGCACGGCGACGCACCTCCTCGTAGAGTTTGGTGGGTTCGGTGAGGCCTGCGGCGAACTCGTCGGCGTCGGGACGTCCTGGATCGGCCTCGCCCCCGGCCAGGGCGGCTACACGTTCCGCTGCCGCGAACCTGCTGAGTTCGAAGACGGTCAGCAGCGAGCCCATGCTGTTCTGGAGGTCGGGCTGGATCGACTGTCTGTCCACGTCCTTGACCAGCCACTCCACCCGCCGGACATGATGTGGTCCGTCGGTGACGTCCGGCCGGTGTTCGTAGTCGCCCACCACGCGGCCCACGGCCACGCGTCCCGACCTCAGCGGCAGTACTGCGAAGTCGCCCACCTGCACTTCGTGGACGAAGCGGTACAACTGGCCCGTCCAGTTCCCGACCGTGTACGGGCCCTCGTCGGGGTACGCGGCCGCCACGGCCGTTTTGATGTCCTCACGCGTGGCGAAGTCGGACAGGTCTCCCAGCTCGTTCCAGCCAACCAGGAGAAGGCCCTCCCCCAGGGCTACGTGCTCCCGCTCCCCGTTGACCCCTGCACGCACCACCCAGGCCCGCATGCTGCCCCTCCCCGCAGAAAAACAAGACACTTGATCGAGTGGCGTGACCTTATAGCGATCTCCGTTTCAACCGCCCCCGAAAACAAGCCACTTGAATATGCTGAAGAGCTGATTTCTTATGGGTCGGACGTGTCGCGCCGGGCCCCCGTAAACTGATCGACGGGATTGCGGCCGGGGGGCCGTAACCGAAGCGTGGGGGTACGAGAGCGCCGATGAAGCCGCTGGACGCCGATGCAGACCCGCCTGTGCTGGGGCCGTTCGAACTGATCGCCCGGCTGGGGGAGGGCGGCATGGGTGTCGCCTATCTGGCCCGCATGATGCCGCTGGTGGGTCACGTGGACGAACTGTCCGCGAGCTACCACCTGATCGAACCCGACGAGGGGGCGGACGCGACCGAATCTCGGTTCGCCGTGCTGAAGATGATTCAGCCCAGCCTGCTGGACCAGCCGCAGGCTCGCGAGCGGTTCAGCATGGAGATCGCCGCTGTGGGAGCCGTCGTCAGTGAACGGGTGCCGGCACTCATCGCGCGGGACTCCGAGGCACCAAAGCCGTGGTTCGCCATGGACTACGTGGCGGGGCCTGATCTGCACACGATGATAAAAGGATCCGGCACTTTCGCTTTGGGCCCGTACGCTGCGCTCGGGCTGGCTCTCGTCGACGCCCTGCGCGCGATCCACGGCACAGGCCTGCTGCATCGCGACCTCAAACCCAGCAACGTCGTCCTGGGTCCCGACGGGCCGGTGGTGCTGGACTTCGGGCTGGCGGTCCTGGTCGAGCGCCAGTCCAGCCAGGCGCTGACGAAGACGGGCGACCGGATGGGCACCCGCCCTTTCATGCCCTTCGAACAGCTCAGGGACACTAAGCACGTCAAGGAACCCGCCGATGTGTACGCGCTCGGGGCCACGCTGTTCTTCGCCCTGACGGGAAGGCCGCCGTATCCCTATATGCCACTCATGGTGCCTCCGACCTGGGATGGCGTCGATGCGGCCTTCCTGCCCCTGCTCGCGCAGATCTTGGTTCACACACCTGGGCAGCGGCCGGATCTTGACGCCGTGGACACCGGCCTGCGCACTCTGCTGGCCGATGCCGATCTGACACCCGAGCAGGCGGCGGAGCAGCTGAGGACACTGGTCGAGACTTCCGGACTGGCCCCAGAATTGCCTCCTGAAGCGCTCGCCGAACATGCCGACCCGTCCGTCCTTGAGCTGGCGCAGAAGGCAATCGACGGAGGTGCCGCACCGGACGCTCCGTGGGGTGGCGGCGCCGCGGAAGCCTCGGACGAGGACCTTGGATTCTTCGGGATCGTCGACACCGAGGAGATCGAGAGGGCCGAGGACGCGGCCGCCGAGAAAGCCGCGCCAAGTGGCTACACACCGACGGCGGTTGACGAGCCAGCGGCCCATCCCACGGCACCGACCCCGCCGGCCTCGCCTTCCGAGGTAGACGCTGACGCACCGGCAGAGCCCCAGTCGGCTCCTCACCGGACGAGCTACCGCCTTCAGCCCCCGCGGCATGCGGCGAACCAGCCCTCTCCTGGTACGCCGCCGGCCGCTCCCCGGGCCGCCTTGCGCGTCGCGGAACGCCTGCGTCGGGCCTACGCGCACAGCAGGACCCTCTAGCCCGGCGCTGCTTTCAGGGCGTTCCCGCCCTACCTCTCCGGAGCCCTAGTCTTCAGGGGACCACCGCCACTGACGGCACCGTCGGCCCGACCCGTTTCACCGCCGCAGGCACTCCTGTACGACCCGAAAGGACCCGCACACCATGTCCGACGCAGTGCCCGGCACCACCGAGGCCCGCCCCGCCCCCCGGGCCACGGCGGTGTCCGAGGGGGCCCCGCCCGCCGGCACGATGATCGAGGTGCGCGACGAGGAGTGGATGGTCCGTAACAGCAAGGAGGTGCGGCCCGGCGAGATCCTGATCGAGGCGGTGGGCGCCTCCGACCTGGTGCGCGGCCACGAGGCCCGCTTCCTCGTGCCCACGATGGACCGGCCGCGCGTGCTGCGCCCCGAGGACACGGACCTCATCGGCGACCGCTCGCCGCACTTCCGGCGCAGCCGCCTCTTCCTGGAGGCCGTGCTGCGCAAGACCCCGCTACCGCAGACCGAACGCCGGCTGGCACTCGCCGACGGGTTCCTCCTCGATCGCATGGACTACCAGCTGCGGCCCGCGCAGAAGGCGCTGGCCAATCCGCTGCGGCCGCGGCTGCTGATCGGTGACGTCGTGGGCTTGGGCAAGACCCTGGAGATCGGGGTGCTGCTCAGTGAGCTGATCCGGCGGGGGCGGGGCGAGCGCATCCTCGTTGTCACGCCGGCTCCGGTCCTCGAACAGTTCCAGCACGAACTGTGGACACGGTTCTCCCTGCCGCTGGTGCGGCTCGACAGCGCGGGTATCGCCCGCATCGAGCGCAAGATCCCGGCGGGACGCAACCCGTTCACATACTTCAAGCGCGTGATCATCTCCATGGACACCCTGAAGAACCAGAAGCGCTACCGCCCGTGGCTGGAGCCCATCCACTGGGACGCGGTCGTCATCGACGAATCGCACAACCTGATCAACCAGGGCAGCCAGCGTCGCGAACTCGCCGATCTGCTGGCGGAGCGCACGGATGCCCTCGTCCTCGCGAGCGCGACCCCGCACAACGGCAACATGCCCGCCTTCACCGGCCTGATCCGCCTGCTCGACCCCATGGCGGTCAAGGATCCCCATGCCCCGAAGGCCGATGAGCTGGAACACCTGATGCTGCGCCGCACCAAGGTCAGTACCGAGGTCGCCAAGCAGTTGGAGGTGGAGGGTCACTGGGCTCCGCGCGGCGAATCCAAGCCCTTGCGCTGCGAGGCGAACGAACTGGAGGAAGAGGTCTTCCAGGAGCTCGCGGAGCACTGGCTGAAGCAGCCCGACCAGGACGCCGGTACGGAGGACCGCCTGTTCCCGTACGTCCTGCTCAAGTCGTTCCTCTCCTCGCACCGCGCCCTGTTCGCCACCGTCCGCCAGAGGCTGACCAGGACGGGACACCACCTCCCCGACGGACACAAGATCATCGACGCTCCTCCCAGCGACGTCGACGTACGCACGCCCGAGGCCGCGTCCCTCCTGCGTCTCATGGAACTCGCCCGTGCCATCGACCGTGCGGCCGGTGAGAAGGACGGGCTGAAGGCCACCTCCAAGCTCGCGGGCCTGGTCGCGGAACTGCGCCGCATCGGCGTGGGGGCGGGCAATCTGCCCAGGGCGGTCGTCTTCTCCGAGCGCAAGGAGACTCTGGACTGGCTCGGCGAGGTACTTCCGCCACTCCTGGACTGGAAGAAGAAGGACGACGCCAGGGCCGCCGTCAAGGTGTTGCACAGCACCGGTGTCTCGGACCGGGTGCAGATGGAGTATGTCGACGAGTTCGCCCGCGCCGGCGGCGATGTACGGCTGTTGCTCACCGGCGACGGAGCGTCCGAGGGCGTCAACCTGCACCGTCAGTGCCACCACCTGATCCACTGGGACCTGCCCTGGAGCCTGATCAGGGTCGAGCAACGCAACGGCCGTATCGACCGCTACGGGCAAACCGAGCCGCCCGAGTTCCGCGCGATGATCCTCGAATCGGCCGTCGAGGGCGCGCTCGACGACACCGACATCGCGGAGAAGGTCCTTGCTCGCGAGGAGAGGGTGCACGCCATCCTCGGCGCCGTCGAGGCGGCGACGAAGGAGAACGAGGGTGCCCTCGAAGAGAAGCGTGTCATGGAGGCGCTCCTCAAGGGGGAGGCGCCGCAGCAGGCGGTGGAGGACCTGGAAGCCGTTCCGCTCGGCGACGACGGCGTCGCCCCGGCGGACCTGCCGCTCGCGCAGCAGCTGAACGCCGAGTTCGGCGCCGACGGCGATCCGTTCGAGGACGCTGCCTTCAGCTTCGACGTGGACTACGAGAGTGAAGCCGGCTTCGACTTCGACGACGATGCCCCGGACACCGCCGAGCCGGCGGACGAGGCACCGCCGTCGGAGCCCGCCGTCGCGAAGAACGACCTGCCTCCGCTCCACTTCGTCGACGAGCTGCGCCTGTTCACGGACCGCCGTGACTACGTCCTGGCCGGCCTCGACGAACTGGCGGACCTGGAGTCCTTCCGGCTGGACACCACCGTGAACGGCACCGACCTGAGCTTCGACACCCCGCAGGACCTGGCCGACCGGCTCGACGTGCTTCCGACCGGATACCTGCGTGACCAGGGGATCACCAAGCGGATGAAGCTCACCTTCAGCAAGAAGGACGCGGCCGAGTCCCTGAAGCGGGCCCGTGAGGACGCGGACTCGTCGTCGCTGTGGCCGGACGCCCACTACGTCGGCGAACTACACCCCGTCATGGAGTGGATCACCGACAAGGTCCTCGTGCAGCTCGGCCGACAGCAGGCCCTGGTGATCCAGGTGGACCGCACGCAGGTCTCCGATCCGGTGTTCCTCACCCAGGGCGTGTGGTCCAACAAGGACGGCAGGCCGACGGTCATCGCCTGGCTGGCCGTCGACCGGCTGGGGCGCTCCGGAGAGGAACCCCGGGTGAGGCCGCTGACCCGCACCCTTCTCAGCGAACTCGGGCTGAGCCCGGACATGCCGGACCACTTCGCCGAGGGCGACCCGACCGCGCTCAAACAGCACGTGCCCGCGGCCGTGGCGGCCACCCGCCAGGAGATGGACCGGCGGCGTGCCGACGCGGAAGAGCTCGTCGACCGCCCGCTGACGGAGTACGAGCAGCGGGTCGGCCTCTGGCGCGAGCAGCCGCTTCCCGGCTTCAGCGGCGGTCGCACCGCCCGCGAACGCGCCGCCGAGAACCTCGAAGAGGCGGCGTCCCGGCTCCGCACGACGGGCGACCCGATGGTGCGGGTCCTGGCCGTCCTGGAGCCCAGCGCATGACCGTCTCTCCGTCCATGACTTCCAGGCCTTCCACGACCGACGCGATCCGGCAGGAGCAGCAAGCGTGAAGTTCGACGCTCTGACCAACGAGGGCGAATACTTCCCGCCCTTCTACTTGGACGAGATCCTGCCCAAGCAGCTCAAGACGGGCCGCCTGAAGGATTGGACGGCCGAGGAGCGCCAGGGCCGCCCGACGCCGCGGCAGGGACTGCGGAACCTCACGAGTTCCTACCTCGACGTACGGCTCAGGGTGGGTGGTGAGGCGGAGAAGTACAACGTCCTGCCCGACGCCGAAGGGATCGCGGCGCAGCAGGCGGCGACCGAGGCGCTGAAGGCCCATCCGGGCACGGACGGGCCGCCCGCGTTTCAGCCCGCGACCGCCCCACGCGCGTACGACGACAGCCCGGAGGGCACCTGGCGTGCGGGCATTGCCGCCTGGCACGTACAGGTCCTGGATGCCCTCGGTTTCACCCCGAGCCCCGGACACCTCACTATGCAGGGTGCTGCCGGTCCCATCGCGGTGCCGGTGGCCCACAGCGAGCCGGGCATCGTCGTCCTCTCTGGCGGTTTCGCCGACGACCTCGCCGCCACGCGCGGCGAGGGCTCCGCCAACCGCCTCGCCGTCCCGGTCCGCATCGCCTCCGGCAAGTCCCTCACCACAGTCGCGGACCTGGCGGCCTGGCTGCTCTCCGCCGACGACGCGCCCCGCTACGCGCTCCTGCTGTTCGGCGGAGTACTCGTCCTCGCCGACCGGGAGAACTACGCACGCGGCCGTCACCTCGCGGTCAGCCTGGAGGTGGCACTGCCCCGCAAGGGCATGAAGGGCGCGACGGCGGGCGAACTCGACGTGATCGCCGCCCTGTTCGGGGCGCAGTCGTTGCGTCCGGCCGAGGACGGCGGGGACGACGACATCGCCCGCCTGGTCGCGGAGTCCCGCGACCACTCGGTCGGCGTGACCGCCGATCTGCGCGAGGGCCTCAAGAAGTCGGTCCAGCTCGTCGCCAACGAGGTCTTGAAGCTGGCCGGTAAGCGGAAGGTCAGGCCCGCCGACCTCCCCGAGTGGCTGCCGGGCCCCCTCGCGGAGCGCGATGCCCTGCCGCGCCTCCTCACCAAGGAGTCGCTCCGCTACCTCTACCGCATTCTTTTCCTGCTGTACGCCGAGGCCCGCCCCGAGCTGGACATCCTCCCGATGAAGAGCCCGGAGTACGCATCCGGCTACAGCGTGGCCCGCCTGCGCGAGCTGGTGGTCCAGGAGAAGCTGTCCAGCGCGTCGCGCGACCGCCACCATTTCCACGACTCCCTGGCCCTGCTGTTCGACAAGGTCTTCACCGGCCACCCGGCCGCCGACACGGTCACCTCGCGCGAGGCGCTTCCGGCCGCCGTGGACAGAGAGACGGCCGAACTCTCCGAGGAGGACGGCTACGAGGGCGTACGCATCGAGGCCCTGCGCTCCCGTCTCTTCGACCCCGAGTCGATAAAGCTCGTGGACCAGGTGATCACTCACCCCGACGACATCGCCCCCGACGGCACGGTCCCCGACACGGCCCGCCGCCTCGACCTGCGCCTGCGCAACAAGGTGCTGCACCAGGTGCTGCGCAACCTGACCGTCGTCGAGGGCCGGGGCCGTGGCGGGCGCGGCGGCTTCATCTCGTACGCCAACCTCAGCATCAACCACTTGGGTGCGGTGTACGAGGGCCTGATGTCCTACACCGGGTTCATCGCTGACGTGCCGTTGTACGAGGTCGCCAAGGGCGGTGATCCCAGCGGCGGTTCGTGGCTGATCCGGGGAAGCCAGATGTCCTCGGGGCGGTACCCGGACGGTCCGGACGACAGCGTGTTCGTGAAGACGGAGGTGAACCCGCAGACCAATGAGCGGGTGCCGCTGCCGCACAAGGTCGACTCGTACGTCTACCGGCTCGCCGGCCGCGACCGCCAGACCAGTGCCTCGTACTACACGCCGGAGTCCCTCACCCAGGCCACCGTCGAGCAGACCCTGCGCTTCCGCCTCGACGAGAAGGGCGAGGTCGATCCCAAGGAGCCGGAGAAGGCCTGGATCAACGCGGCCGACGTCCTGAAATGGCGTGTCTGCGAACCGGCGTTGGGTTCCGGCGCGTTCCTCAACGAGGCCGTCAACCAGCTCGCCGAGCTGTACCTGAAGCTCGCGCAGCGGGAACGCGGCGTCGACATCGACCCCGAGGACTATCAGCGCGAGCTGCAGAAGGCGAAGGCGTACATCGCCCTGCACAACGCGTACGGCGTCGACCTGAACGAGACGGCGGTCGAACTCGCCGAGATCTCGTTGTGGCTGAACACCATGCACCGGGGCATGAAGGCCCCCTGGTACGGCCTCCACCTCCACCGGGGCAACTCCCTGATCGGTGCGGCGCGCAAGGTGTACCCCGGCAACAGCCTCAGCAAGGGCGGCTGGCTGACGTCGAAGGACCAGCAGCGGCCCCGGCACGTGCAGTTGGGCGAGCGGCTGAAGACCCGCGAGGTGCACCAGTTCCTGCTGCCCGCGATGGGATGGGGGTCCATCGGGGAGAAGGTGTCCCTGCGCACGCTGAAGAAGGGGACACCAGAGGAGACGGTCAAGGCCGTGGTCGACGGCGATGTCGTCGACTGGCTGGAGCCGGAACTGGTCGAGGCGATGCGCAAGTGGCGTTCGGCGATGCGCCGCAATCCGAAGGGGGACCCCCGGCGGAAACCGCCGAAGCCGAAGGCGGCGCCCACGCAGGAGAAGCAGGCGGAGAAGGACGCGGAGCGTGGGCAGGGTGCCTTCGATCTCGGTCTGGAGATCTGGGAGCAGCCGTCGCTGGGTGTGTTGTCGGTGGACGGCCTCGGCGGGGGCGATGGCGGTGGGTCCGCACGGGTCAAGGCTGCCGCTGCTTCACCGGCCAGGGCCGTGCAGGACGACGACGAGGAGCCCGGGGTCCGTACTCAGACGGGACGCCTGATCGGGCTCGCCCGGCGCGTCGAGTACCTGTGGGACCTGGTTGTCATGCGGCTGACGCTCTCCGAGCAGGAGATCTCGCGGTACGTGGATGTGTGGGGGGCGCCGGGCCCGGCGGGTGGGCGGCGTTCTCCGATGGACCGGGATGCGGTGTTGAAGGCGTTGCGGCGGAAGGGCACGCCGTACTGGCGGATCAAGCAGGTCATGGACGCTTGGTGCGCGCTGTGGTTCTGGCCGCTGGAGGAGATCGGGCTGCTGGACGGTTCGGACGACTTTCACTACCGGCCGCACGGGGAGGACGTGACCGGGCTGGCGAAGGGTGACGCGAAGCGGCGGGTCGCGCTCAAGTCCCTGGATGACTGGATCGAGTTCGCGGAGTCCGTTGTCGGACGGGTCGACGTCGACACCGAGGGGGAGGGGCGGCAGGCTTCGTTGCTGTCCTTCGAGGGCGTGGGGAGCCTGCGCGAGCTCGATGAGAAGGAGAAGGAGCTCGACTGGAAGATGACCGAGGCCACGGCCTGGTCGCGGCCGGCGGACCTCGGGGGCACGTTCCCCTGGTACGAGACGGTGCAGCGGATCGCCGAGGAACGGGGCTTCTTCCACTGGGAGTTGAACTTCGCGCATGTCTTCGCGGAGGGTGGGTTCGACTTGATGGTGGGGAATCCGCCGTGGGTCCGGCAGGAGTGGTTCGAGAATTCCGTTTTGGCCGAGATTGAACCGTGGTTTGTGTTGGGCGGAAAGGAGGCAGAAGATCATCGGGAACAGAATGTTGCAAAAATCCTGAATGTACCCGAAAATCGGTCATTCTACCTAGGTGAGCTGGAGACTGTTGCGGGTGTCTCTGATTTCCTTTCATCGGCTGACACTTATCCAGAGCTGGTGGGTACGCGTCCAGACATGTATCGCGCGTTCATGTCGTTGGCTTGGCGGGCTTCAGGTGAGCGGGGAGTCGCAGGCCTTATCCATCCGTCGACGCACCTGACGGGTGGGCGAGAGGGGAATTTGAGGCTGGCGGCATATAGGCATTTGCGTTTTCACGCAGACTTTACTAACGAGCTTCTGATCTTTGCAAATCCCGTAGGCAACAGTAGTCATTTTAGCGTCAACGTGTACGGTCGCGACAAAGAGATTAGCTTTCAGCATATGAGCTGGTTGCTGCATCCTAGCGTTCTTATTAAATCGGTGCGGCATGATGGAAAAGGTCCGATGCCGGGCGTAAAGAACGACGGCAAGTGGGACCTGCGGGCGCATGGTGGGCGCATCGTCAGTGTAAACAGCGCCCGCCTTGCGCAGTGGCGCAAACTCGCGGGTGAGGAAAATTCGCCACCTGTTGAACAAACCAAATTGCTCTTCCCGGTAACGCAGGCTGAGGAGGGGGCCCTTGCTGCACTTGCGAACTGGACGCATCGACTCGCTGCGCTCGACCCCCGTGTCACCATCGGATACTACGAGACGACAGACCGTAAAGCTGGCCATTTCGCCTGGAAGCCCGGGCAAGTTGACGGCTGGCGGGATGTGATTCTTCAAGGCCCGCTAATCAATGTTGCGACGCCATATCATAAGCAACCGCCTGAGGGTGGTTCAAAGAGTATGCGTGACTACGAGGCGTGGGATCACCGCAACCTTCCTGAAGATGCGGTGCCGCGTACGAACTACCGTCACGTTGGACCCGGATCAGGATTCACTGCGACACAAGACCGCTGGGTGGACCACGGTCGGATTGCGCAGCTTAGGGGCGACTCGATGGCGGTCGCAGCCGCAGAGGCGGACGTTAAGGCGACCGATTCCGCGCTGGAGGGGAGCAGTCTTAACGAGGCTGTTGAGGAGCTAATGCGAGTGGCGAGCATGCGGCCCTATGCGGAGTTTTACCGAGTGGCGTGGCGTAGGCAGATTGCCTCTAATACCGAGCGCAGTCTTTTCGCGGCACTTATTCCGAACGGCCCAACGCACATCGACCTGGTAAATTCCATGTCGCTTGCTGATCCTGTGAATACTACACTGACTGCCGGTTTCATGGCGGCATTGCCGTTGGACTACTACTTGCGCGCTACTGGGCGCAACGACCTTCGCGTCGGCGAGGCGAGGACGCTTCCTGCTCCCACGTCGGGCCATCCCCTTGGTCCTGCCCTCCTGTTGCGCACCCTCCGCCTCAATTCCCAAACCAATGCCTACGCGCCTCTCTGGGAAGAGCTGTACGACCCCGCCTGGCAACAAGACAGTTGGGCCGCCACCAATATCTGGCCCAACTCCCTGCCTCCGCTCGCCGAGGGTGTAGCCCGTACCTGGACGCGCGACACCCCCCTCCGCGCAGAGTTCTCCCGCCGCGCGGCCCTCGTAGAGATCGACGCCCTCGTTGCCGTCTGGCTTGGCATCAGCGCTGCCCAACTCGTCGCGATGTACGACGCCAGGTTCCCCGTGCTCCAGCAGTACGAGGAGAGCATGTGGTTCGACGGCACCGGTCGCCGTATCGCCAAGGCGCATCAGCAGCACGGTTACGGCCAGCCCAAGGACGCCTGGAAGCAGCTCAGTTCGCACGAGGAGTTTCCGAACGAGGCCACGCTTCCGACCGGCTACGCTGAACCCCTCTACCGAGCCAGTCGCAGGGATGAAATGCGAGCCGCTCACGCCGAGTTCACCCGTCGTCTGCGTGAGGCCGGCTGGGAGCCCGGTGACACCCAGCCTCCGGAGGCCACCGGCACCTGATCCGGCGTACCACGCACAAGAGCCCTGCCGCCCGCCCGACAAGGACCGGCAGGGCTCTTGTATACGTAAGACCGTCAGGCGGTGTGCTCCACGAGAGCCGCCCCGACGAACCCCGCCCACGCTTCACGCGACACGTGTACGACCGGTCCGGCCACGGCCTTCGAGTCCCTGACGTGTACAGCTTCCGTACCAGCCGCGATCTCCACGCACTGACCACCCTCGGTTCCGCTGTAGCTGCTCTTGAACCAGGTGAGGTCCGACACGACGGCCGAGGACTCAGCGTTGTTCATAGCGATTCCAACAACCCTTCGATGAAAGCCAACGACTCTCGCGGAGTGAGAGCCTGTGACCGGATAATCCCATAGCGCGCAGCAGCGAGAACCGTCTGTTCCGGATCGGTCTCAAGGGCGCTGGTGGCGTGTGCCTCTGAGTACACGAACTTCCTGCTGTCCTTGCGCGTGACGACCGTGAACGGGCCGTTCACTCCGGCGTTGTCCTCGCAGTCGAGCGGCATGACCTGGATCTCGACGTTTCGGTTCTGGCCGATCATGAGGAGGCGCTGCAACTGTCCCCGCAGCACATCGTTGCCACCGTAGCGGTGCCGCAACACAGCCTCGTCCATCACGAAACCGAGTAGTGGCGAGGGGCGTCGGTCGAAGATGTCCTGCCGAGCCAGCCGCGCGGTCACCCGCTGATCGATTGTCCCCTGGTCCAGGGTCGGACGCCGCATGGCAAGCAGTGCCCTCATGTACTCCTCGGTCTGGAGCAGACCGTTGACGACGTGCGTGTCGTACATGAGCAGCTCGATGCACTCCTTCTCCAGCGCTGCCATCCCCTGGAAGAAGACCGGGTACTGAGCCCGCTCCACCTGCTCCTTCCACACGGTCAGCAGCCCGCCCGCTTCCAGTGCTTCATCTGCTTGGTCGATGGTTCTGGGCGACGGAATCCTGCGTCCCTGCTCGAACGAGGCGATGCTGGCGGCCGAGTACCCCAACCGCTTTCCGAACTCCTCGCGTTCCATCCCTGCCCGCACCCGCAGCGTCTTCATGCTCTGTCCGAACGCGGCCACTACACTGTGGCCGGACTTGTCGGCAGCCCGTGGCGCGGTGCCGTCGTCGTTGTCCCAGCCCTCCCCGAAGGTCACCGCCGCCCCCTCGGCCCCCGCAACGACCCCCGCCCCCGCGCCCACATCCCCACGCTGATCCACCACTACCGCCTCCCCTGGCCCAACGCTCTCCTGGGAGCGTCGTCACGCCGCGCGTCTCGTACCCGTAGAGGCACCGCACGTACAACCAGATCGCGTCGGTGCGTCACCACTGGTCACGCTACGCGACTACCAGGACCGTTATCGCCATGACGAGCAAGCCCGGCAGCCCCAGCCGCATCGCCCAACCCGCGCGCCCCATCGATCACTTGATCGCCCCGCACCCCCTGTTCGACCACACCTTCGAGATGTGCTTCACCTCCACACCCCGGGGTGCGCGCCTCGCCCGGAGACTGGTCGCGCACCGGCTGGACACGTGGGGGATCCCGTACGACACCGGCCCGCACGACACCATCGTGCTGATCGCCGCCGAGCTGACCGCCAACGCCGTCCGGCACGGGCACGTCTCCGGCCGGGACTTCCACCTACGCCTGCGCGCGACCACCCACGCGCGGACCGCCCGCGTCGAGGTCACCGACGCCCGCGCCGAACGCGTACCACCCCGGCCGGGAGCCCTGCTCGCCCCGGATGTCGAGTACACCGGCGGCCGAGGGCTCCTCCTCGTCGCCGAACTCGCGACCCGCTGGGACTGGCACCTGCGGCCTGACGGTCCGGGCAAGACGGTGTGGGCGGAGTGCGACATCCCGGGGCGTGACCCTTCGCCCGAGAGGTCGCAGTAGGGCCGTGTATTACGTAGAGATCACCGCGTCGGAGTTCGACCGGAACGCTTCGAAGATCTTGGACGCCGCCGAACGCGGCGAGCGCATCACTGTGACCAGGAACGGGCGGCCGGTCGCCGTACTGTCGCCGGTGACGGACGACACCGTGCTGCTCCACCCCGTCGATCCCATGGGCGAAGACGCATATGCGCCCGTCCTCCACAGTGGCTCGGCCGTCGATGGGTCGACCGGACGCGGCTTCCGCTTCACGGGGTTCGGCGCGGCTCGTCGCCGATTCGTAAGGAGCGTCCGCGTCCCCCGACGCGGACGCTCCCGAACCCGCGGTGCGCCAAAAGGCCGCGGTTGCCGCGTCCGACTTCACCGCGCGCCCCCGAGGCGCCTGCCGCGTTCGGCCACTGCCGAGCACGCGCATCGCGCCCGCGCCGCCGAAGCAGCGGCGCTCGCGCACGTCCGCGACCAGGCGGCCGTCCGGCGGTACGCGGTCCCGGAGGTGGAGCCACACCTATCCACCGCCCTCGTTACCATGCGCCGGTACCCGCAAATCGGGCTGACGGACACGATGAACGTGGTGATGGCCGTCGAGTACCGTACGGACGCGATCCTGACCCTGGACCGGCGCCACTTCAGGATGGTCAGGCCTCTGACGGGGCACACGGCGTTCCGTCGCTGGCCGGACGACCTGTGAGTGAGGGGCGCGTCAGCGGGTCCGGCTGATCCCGCCGAACGCCGGAGCGCTGTCAGACCTCCACCGTAAAGTAGGGCGTGATCGATTCCGATCGTCGTGGTTCGCATTTCGGATTCCAGGACGGTTGGTCGGATCGCATGCCGGAACACGGGAGACGGGGGCAGGGCGCGTCATGAGACCCACACTCGCCGCGCAGACGCTGCGCGACACCACGGTCGAGTATCTGACGACGACGTTCGCGCTGGCCGAGCCCGACACCCAGGACGCGCTGGAGGACTTCCTCACCGACCCGGCCGACGGGCTGTTCCGTGGCCCGTACCTGCGCATCCGGCGCCCCTTCCGGCCTGCGGTGGACGGGTGGCAGCGGCACTTGGACTGGCAGCAGAAGGACTTCCAGCCCTACGCGCACCAGGCGGAGGCGTTCGCCCGGCTGACCAGCAAGGACGGGCACCGGCCCGAGCCGACCCTGGTGACCACCGGTACCGGCTCCGGGAAGACGGAGTCGTTCCTGATCCCCGTGCTCGACCACTGCCGCCGGGAGCGGCAGGCCGGGAAGGCCGGGATCAAGGCCGTACTGCTGTATCCCATGAACGCGCTGGCGGGCGACCAGGCCGGCCGGCTCGGCAACCTGCTCGACGAGGACCTCCGGCTCTCCGACGTCACGGCGGGGCTGTACATCGGGGAGGCGTCCGCGGCGCGCGGCTCGCAGCCGCCGTACGGGCGGGTGATGGTGGACCGCGCCGAGATCAGGCGCAACCCGCCGGACATCCTGATCA
Organism: Streptomyces sp. NPDC127119; assembly: GCF_042677425.1. Lineage (NCBI taxonomy): Bacteria > Bacillati > Actinomycetota > Actinomycetes > Kitasatosporales > Streptomycetaceae > Streptomyces > Streptomyces sp. NPDC127119. Next base: position 155,658 of record NZ_JBHXTO010000001.1, read on the forward strand.
CCAACTACAAGATGCTCGACCTGCTGCTCCAGCGGCAGCAGGACGCTCCCCTGTGGCGGGACGCCGACGTCGCGTACGTCGTGATCGACGAGTTCCACACCTACGACGGGGCGCAGGGCACCGACGTGGCGATGCTGTTGCGGCGGCTCGCTGCCGTCGTCGGAGCCGCGGAGCAGGGCCGGCCGCTCGGGTCGATCTGTCCCGTGGCGACGTCCGCGACCCTCGGGTCAGGGAGCGCGGCGGGCGGGGCGCGGGCCATGCTGGACGTGGCCTCGCAGGTGTTCGGCGTACGGTTCCCGGACGACGCCGTCGTGGGGGAGGACCGGCGGGACATCGAGGAGTTCCTCGCGCCGGTCGATCTCTCGTTGCCGCTGCCGTCCCCGGCGGAGCTGGCCGGCCTACCGGACCCGGTGCCTACCCTCGGTGGAATGGACGCGGTGGCGCGGGCCACCGTGGCGTGCGACACGGCCGACCCGCGCGAGCTGGGCCGGCGGCTGCTGGCCCACCCGCTCACACACGCCCTGCTGCGCACGAAGGACGCGCCACTGACGGCCGTCGAGGTGCTGGAGGAGTTCGACGCCACGTCGGCGTGGCGGGCCGCGGCCGTACAGGACCCCGAGACCGCTGCCGCCGCCCTCGCGCGCTTCGTGGCACTGATCTCCGTGGCCCGCGACCCCGAGGCGCCCGTCGGCAAGGAGCGGCCGCTGCTGCTGGTGGAGACACACCTGTGGCTGCGGGCGCTGTCCAGGGTGCTGCGGTTCGTCGCGCCCGAGCCGGTGTTCTCCTGGTCGGACGACGACCAGGCGGCCCTCGCGGCACAGGACCGCGCCGACGCCGAGCGGCGGGTGGTGGCGGTCGCCGCGCAGGTGGAACGCCGACGGAGGGTGCGGTCCTCGGGACGGCTGCCCGCCGCCTACTGCCGGCACTGCGGCCGGTCGGGATGGTCCGCGATATGCCCTGACCGCAATCCGCAGGACCTGGTGCACGAGCCGGACGAGATCTACCGCGCCAGCGTGACCGGCGGCGCCGCCAAGGGCCGCGTGCGGGCCATGGTCCAGGCCACCCCGGCGGAGGCCGCCGAGCAGGCCCGCGCGACGCTCGCCCGCCGCGTCCAGCGCGGTCGCCGGGGCGCCGCGCACGACGCGACTCTCATGGTTTTGGAGGACAACGGCAAGGCATTGCGCAGACTGGATCCGGACGAGGTCTTCCTCGACGGAGGCGGCATCGCCGCCGCTCCGGACAACGGTGTTTTCGTGTGGGTCTGGTACGAGAACCAGGAAGCGGGCGACTACGCCAAGCAGGACCGCTGCCCGGCCTGCGGGCAGGCCCAGGGCATCCGCTTCCTCGGTGCCGGTGTCGCTCCGCTCGCCTCCGTCGTGGTGACCCAGCTCTTCACGGGTGGCGAACTCCCCGACCGTGACGAACAGAAGCGGGACCGCCGCAGGACACTGATCTTCAACGACTCGGTGCAGGACGCCGCCCACCGCGCGGGCTTCGTGGCCAGCCGTGCCTGGAAGTTCTCACTGCGCTCGCTCATCCACGAGCAACTGGCCGAACGTGTCCGCACGGATGCGGGCTTCGCGGCCGACGGCGTCCCCCTCAACGAGCTGATCGCCGCCCTGGTGAGCCGGGCCGCCGTACCGGAGGAGAAACTCCTCGCCTCCGTGGTGCCGCCCGACCTGCACGACGTGGACCCGGTCAAGCGCCTGCTCGCGGGCAAGAGGCGCATCCCGGAGTCGACATGGGACCTGGTCGGCGAGCGCCTCGCCTTCAACACGCTGCTGGAGTTCGGTCTGTACTCCCGCCTCGGCCGCACTCTCGAACTGACCCGTACGGTCGCGGCCGAGGTGCATCTGCCCAACGCCGAGCGGGCGGCCCAGACGGCAGCGGCCCTGTTCCGTGTCCACGAGGAGCGGCTCCTGCCCGTCGCCGCGGTGGCAGCCGACGAGCAGGCCGCAGGCCCCGAGGCGGATGGCGTCGGTACCGGTGCGCCGAAATACGCGCTGCCCGCCGAGGGCAGCCCCGAGCGCCTGCGCTACTTCGAGGGGTACATTCGCGGACTCCTCGAACACATCCGGCAGATCGGCGGCATCCACCACACCTGGCTGGACGGCTTCATCGACCAGGAGGGCCGCAGCCGCCATCCGGTCTCCACGGGCCGCCCGCCGGGCATGCCCGCGTTCGGCCGCCGCTCAGAGGCACCCGCGTTCGTCCTGGTCGGCGCCCGCAGCGGAAGTACCGACTTCGAGCGGGTGGACACCCGGGACAGCTGGTACGTCGACTTCACGCAACGCTGCCTCGGCCTGGACCGGGATCTCGCGGGAGCCTACCTGGCCGAACTGTTCGAGCAGCTGGCGGACGACCAGATCGGCGCGCTGGCGCGGCGGCGGACCAATCCGGCCGACCGGCAGCGGGAGCACGGCGTGTACGGGCTCACTCCGGGCCACGTACGCGTGCGGCCATTGGACGACGAGCAGACCGCCCTCGCCGTGCTCACCTGCCCCGCGTGCGGCTGGACGCAGACCGTGCCGCCGGAGCGCGCCTCCGTGTGGCAGGGCATGCGCTGCCCGCTGAAGCGCTGCGAGGGCGCTCTGACCCGGCCGTCGGCCGAGGCGGGCGGCCGGGCCGCCCGCGACTACCGCTCCGACTACTACCGCCGCCTGTACCGGGAGGCCAAGCCGTACAGCGTGGTCGCCGCCGAACACACCGGAGTGCTCAAGCGTAAAGAGCGCGAGGAGGTGGAGAAAGGCTTCCGGCGCGGCGTCAAGCACACCGACCCGAACGTGCTGTCCTGCACCCCGACTCTCGAACTCGGCATCGACATCGGACAGTTGGAAGCGGTCATCCTAGCCTCCCTGCCGCCGTCCACGGCCGGTTACGTGCAGCGGGTCGGTCGCGCCGGACGTTCCACCGGCAACGCCTTCATGGTGTCGCTGGCCGACACCAGCCCCCGTGCGCTGTACCACCTCGCCGAACCGCGACACCTGATCGCGGGTCCGATCCTGCCGCCCGGCTGCTTCCTGAGCGCCGGTGAGCTGCTGTGCCGCCAGTACACCGCGTTCCTCGTCGACCGGGCGGCCCGGGGCGCCCTGGAAGGTGTCCTCCCGCTGCCGGACCGGGTCACGCAACTCGTCGGCCGTACCGGGTGGCTGAAGCAGTTCCGCAAGGCCACGGCCGACCGGGTGGACCTCGCGAACGAATTCCTGCGTCTCTTCCCCGAGATCGACGGGGTCCCCGGCTCGGGCGCCTCGGCCGACGCCCGCAAAGCGCTGCGCCGGTTCGCGAGCAGCGGACTGGCCAAGGCGCTGGACGACGCGGAGCGGGCGTGGGAAGCCGAACGCGCCGAACTCGCCGAGCGCCGCGTCATGATCAACGAAGCGGCGGACGCGCTCCAGGAAGCCGTGGAGGACGAGGCGAAGGAGAAGCGGTCCCTGGTCCGCGAGGCGGCCGGCGTCGCCAAACGGCTCCAGCAGATGGCCCAGTCCGACGCCCAGGGCTTCCTCGTCGAGCACGGGCTGCTGCCCAACTACAGCCTCGTCGAGGACGGCGTACGGCTGGAGGCGATGCTCAGCTACAAGGAACCCGCGCGCAAGGCACGTACGGCGGACGGGGGAGGCGAGAAGGCCGACGCGCCCAGAGCGAAGTGGAGCACCGACCCCCGCGTCTACGACCGGCCGGCTGAGGCAGCCCTCACCGAACTGGCCCCGGGCAACGCCTATTACGTACGCGGCTACAAGCACGAGGTCGACGGCTTCGACCTCGGACCCAGCAGGAAGGACACGCCCGGCGGCGTCCCTGTGGGGCTGCAGAGCTGGCGGGTCTGCAAGGAGTGCGGACACGTCCGCACCGGCGCGCATGCCGAGCAGGACACCTCGCCCTGCCCGCGCTGCGGCGGCCCCGGCATCGGCGGGCGCAACGCCCTGTTCCAGGTGGTCGTCCCCCGCAAGGTGACCGCCCACGACAAGCGGGACGACGCCCGGATCGTCGACGACCACGACAACCGCATCCGGACCACGTACAACACCGTGACCGCCGTCGACGTCGACCCGAAGGACATCAAGGAGACCTGGCGGCACCAGAAGACCACCTTCGGTGTGGACCACGTCCGCGAGGCGGTCATCCGTCGCTTCAACCTCGGCAAGTCCAGGCACGGCCGCCGCAGCGACACCTACTTCGCCGGTACGGAGGTGGCGACCCCCACCGGATTCACCGTCTGCCCGCGGTGCGGAGGCGCCACCGACCGGGAACCCGGCCACGGTCCCACCCAGGACTCGCTCAGCCAGTCCCTGCTCGGCCGGGCTGAGCTGGCACACCACCGGCCATGGTGCTCCACCCGGCGCCGCGACAAGCAGGCCCGACCCGAAGACGTGCAGGTGATCACCGCCACCGAGCACCGCACGGAGGCACTGCGCATCCTGCTGCCCGCCGCCACCCTGAACGTGCCCGAGCGCCTCGCCTCCTTCTCCGCGGCCCTGCACCTCGGCCTCGCCCTGCGCTACGGGGGCGACCCGGCGCACATCCGCTCCGCGCCCGCCACCGAACCCGACCGGGAGACCGACCTCACCCGCAACTACCTGGTGCTGTACGACGCCCTGCCCGGCGGGACCGGTTATCTGCAGCGCCTGGTGGACCGCGACGGTGAGGAGTTCCGCGCGGTGCTCGCCGACGCCCAGCGCGTGCTCCGGGCATGCCCCTGCGCCGACGGCCCGCGCCGAGCCTGCCACCTCTGCCTGCTCGGCTACGCCCCGGAACGGGACTATAAGGACCTCGACCGACAAGAAGCCCTGTGGATGCTGGATGACCTGCTCGGCGCCGACGGGCGGAGCCGGTGGGACGTCCGCAAGGAGTCCGCCGACGCCGAACTGCGGTTCGTCGACCAGGCGGAGAGCGACCTGGAGCGCCGCTTCATCGAATGCCTCGACCGCTGGATCAAGGACCCCGGGAACGAGGCCTCGGCGGGCCACGACCAGACACCGACCGGCAGGCACGGCAAACAGCTCACCCTCACCCGGCCGGACGGCGGCCCGGTCCGCTGGGAGGTCGTCGCCCAGAAGGACCTGCACGGCTACCGCACCCGCCCCGACCTGCTTTTCCGCCCCGTCGCCGGAGAAACCGCGACCGACGGGGCACCTCCGCTGCCGATCGCCGTGTATCTCGACGGCTACCGCTGGCACGCCTCCTCCCGCACCAACCGGATCGCGGCCGACTCGGCCAAGCGGGCCCTGCTGCGCGCCGACGGAATGTTGGTCTGGCAGATCACCTGGGACGACGTCATGGTTTGGGAGAAGGAGCTGAAGGCCGAGCCGGCGGACGTGGACGGGGCGCGCGATCCGCTCGCCCCCGTCCTCGCGGGTCCCGAGGCCGATGCGGCCTGGCCGCCGTACGACGTGACATCCGACAGCGGAGCGGGCGCCATGGTGCGCAAGCAGTGGGCAGCCTCAAAGCGCGATCCCTCGGAAGTGGACGCCCTCCTGTACGGCGGAGCGATTCCCTCCCTGCTGGCGTTCCTCCGCGACCCACGGCTGAACAAGTGGCAGCAGCTCGCCCAACTCGCCGTCAGCGCACCCGCGTTCCTGCGCAAGAAGGACCTCGTGGACGCCGACCCGGCCACCGCGGCCGGATGGATCGAGGCCGCCGTCCGTGACGAGCCCGGCCCGGCCGTCGCAGGACAGGGACTCAAGCTGCTGCCCTTCCGGGACTGTTCGGGGCTGCCGCTCACCCTGGCCGGAGCGCGGCGTGCCGACGGCAAGGGACTGCGCTGGAGCGCTCTCGTCGTACTCGACGACCGGCCCGAAGCCGTCGAGGGTGACAGGCCCGAGCACCGGCGCCGTTGGAAGGCATGGCTGAGCTGGGGCAACATCATCCAGTTCCTCGATCCCACCGGCGCGGGCCAGGCGGACGGGCTCGCTCTCGCCCGTACCACCCTCGACACCTTCGACGCCTCTCTGCTCGCTGCCACCGCCGGTCCGGGCACCGGCCTGTTGCCCGCGCTGCGTGGCGAGGCACCGGGCACGGGGCTCCACCTGGCGTACGACATCGACGAAGCCGAGGACGGCTCGCCTGTCGGAGCCGGAGCCACGGAGGGCGAAGAGCGACCGGCAGCCGAACGCGAAGGTCAACCGGCTGCCGAGGCGCCCGCGGACATGACGCCTGTGGAACGAACAGCCTGGGAGCTGGTCCTCGGAGAGCTCTCCAAGTGGGGCGACCCACAGGTCGCGGCCCTGGCGCAACGCCTGGCGGCTCATGCGGATGTCCCGGCAGGCAAGACGAGTTGGGACGTCGACGGTGTGTCACGCACGGTCGAACTCGCCTGGCCCGCCCATAAGATCGGTATCGTCCTGTCGGAGGACGCCGAGGACACCCAGTACATGGCGCAGTGCGCGTCAGCGGGCTGGCACGTACGCGCGCCGGGTGACTGGGACGTGGAGGAACTCGCCCGCATGCTGGGTGAGAAGGGGGTCGCGCGATGAGCAACGGGGTGGGCCGTCCGGTGGGCGGGGCCAGGACGCGGGTGCAGGTGGGGTTGCAGGCCCACGAGGACATTCGACGCCGTGGCGGTTCCGTGGGTGACACGGTCGGCACCTTCGTCCACCGGCTGCGCGCCGACCGGACCAACCGGGCACTGCGCCGAACCTTCCTGCGGGCCGCCGGCGACAACGGAGACCTCTACCTCGCGCACGCCGACACCCACTGCATGGTCCTGCTCCTGTCCACCGACGACGGGGACGAGATGCGCGTCCTCGCGGTGCGCGACGGATCCCTGGCCCGCGATGAACTCGCCCGGCTGACGGTCGAGATCAACACGGTGTCGGGTGCGATCGAGGTGGTCGACCAGAGTGAGGTCAGCGCCGAGGTCGTCGCTCTGCCCGATCGGTCCGAGGCCGCTCAGGGGGAGGACGCCCCGGAGGAGGTCACCGCGGAGAAAGCCACAGCGGACCAGACTGCCACAGCTGCCGCACCCGCCGACCCGGCTCCGGCTGTCGCTACCGGCGCACCGGGCGCCGCCACCAGCAGTCTTCGCACCCCGCTCTTCGCCCGCCACGACGATGAGGTCCTCGTCGAACTCGGCGTGGTCCCCTCACTCCTCCCGGCCCTCCGGAAGGTCTGTACGGACGAACAGTTCAGGGGGCTGCTCAGCCACAACCTCCCGGAACTCACCCGTGACGTCCTCCTCGCTCTGTACGACCAGACGGATCCAGGCGATGTCCGGCAGCACATCACCGACAAGTGGCGTCCCGAGGAGGACGTCAACCCTCGCGACTGGTCTCGGGCAGCCAGGCGTGCCGTCTCCCAGTCGGAGACCGATGACGACGCCGTGCTCGGCGCTCTCGGTAAGAGCTTCGATGCCTGGCGGCTGTTCCTGCATCCGGAGCAAAAACGTCTGGCCGTCGGCGACTTCAAGGGTTCAGCCAAAGTGACGGGCGGTCCCGGGACCGGTAAGACGGTGGTGGCCCTCCACCGAGTGCGCCACCTTGTGGACCGCCTGCCGGCCGGTTACTCCCGTCCTGTTCTGCTCACCACCTACAACGCCAACCTCGCGCTGGATCTTCGGGACCGGCTGCGCTTGCTGGGCGGTGACGAGCTACTGCGCCGCGTCGACGTCAAGTCCGTCGACGCTCTGGCTCGCGAGATCGTCCAGGAGTCCCGAGTGGAACTGGGCCAGCCGATGAACGACGAAGCGGCCATGAACCTGTGGCACGCCGTTCGCGCCGAGACGGACATCACCGAGTACGACGCCGACTTCCTGGACGCCGAGTTCAAACACGTGGTGCTTGCCGGCCGGTGCGGTTCGTGGGACTCCTACCGACGCGTGGGCCGCTCGGGCCGCCCCCGTATCAGCACGGCCCAGCGTCACGACGTCTGGCAGCTGGTGCAGGCCTACCGGGCCCACCTGAACGCCCCGCCACGGCGGACGACGTACGCACTGATCGCAGACCAGGCCGCCGAAATCGAACAGCGGCGCATGGCGCGGGTCGAGGAGCAGGCCCGGTACAAGGAAGAGCAGGGCGGTCGCGACCTGGTCCACCGGGAGGCCGGCAGCGGCATGTGGCTCACGCCCCGCTACCACCACGTCGTAGTCGATGAGGCACAGGACCTGTCGGCCTCGCACTGGCGGATGCTGCGCGCCATGGTCCGCAAGGGCCCGAACGACATCTTCCTCGTCGGGGACGCCCACCAGCGGATCTACGCCAACCGCGTTGTCCTCAGTCATCAGGGCATCGAGATCCGTGGCCGGGCATCGAAGCGTCTCACCCTCAACTACCGCACCACCCGCCAGATCCTGAGCAGCGCCAACGGCCTGCTCAGCGGTGCCACCTTCGACGATCTCGACACCGGAACGGACACTCTCGACGGCTACCGCTCCGTCCTCACGGGATTGGCACCCCAGTTCTGGCGTGCTCCCGACCGGTTGACCGAGATGCGCGCCGTGGCCACCCTCATCAAGGAGCGCCACGACGCCCACGGCACGCCGTACTCCGCGATGGCCGTGAGTGTCCCCGACGGGAGCTCCGCCCAGGAGTTCGCCAACGTCCTGGCGCTGGAACCCTTCTCCATTCCGGTGGTCGAACTACGCAGGGACGGAGTCCCCGCCGACCGGGACGCCGTACGCATCGGCACCATGTACCGGTTCAAGGGCCTCGAATTTCAGCGTGTCTTCCTGACCTCCGTCGGGGAGGGGCAGGTACCTCATCAGCGGATCGAGCAGTACCGGTTCAAGAACCCGGACCGCTACCGGCAAGAAGAACAGCGGGCTCGCTCACTTGTGTTCGTCGCCGCCACGCGCGCCCGGGACGAGCTCATCGTCACCTGGAGCGGCAAGGCCAGCCGTTTCCTTCCGCGGGACGCCGACGAGACCGCCCACCGCGCCGTCGCCCTGTTGCAGCAGGACGGACCGCCGTCCGGTTCGTCGAGATCCGCCGCTTGAGCCGGTGATCCTGGCTCCGGTCGGCGCCGGGATACGTCGTACGTGCGTCGCCGCCAGCCGTTGCCGGGCGCTCCGGGGCGGCGCGCAGGGGAGCACAGCAGACGCCTCCGACACTCCCGCACACCCCCATTTCGGGTGATACGGCTGAACAAGCACTGGCCGAGACCGAGGACTTCCCGCTACTCATGAAGACGTGGGGCAGAGGACAGGGGGATCCGATGCTGCTCGTCATGGCTCTACTGGTGCTCGGTGGCACCGCTCTGGTGTCGCGCTGCGGAGGGCCGACCACCTTTCATCGGCCCTGTCGCCGTAGGCGCAGAGGGCTGTTCGCCCGCTGCCAGGACCATACGTTCACCTTGATCACGGTCACCGATCTGGCGGGGCTGGCACTGTACGGGCTGGCCTGTGGCATGTGGATGCTCTTGGGTTCGGCCGCCTGATGGGGCGAAAGCGGAGCCAAGGAGGATGGGCTGCCGTTCCCTGGTGGGCGTGGGGTGCGGGTGCTCTGGCCGGGGGCAGTGGCTTGTGGCGGTTGGCCGAGCAGTGGCCGGTATGGACAGGTATCGCGCTGACCGTCGCCGCGGTGATGGGACTGGGGCTGAAACCGGGGTGGCCGGCTGTACGGGGATGGGCCGGCCGCTCGGCACTCCCCGCGGGGCCCGTGCGTTTCTCGCTGGCGCATCTCGACGCTCTGGACCCCAAGGCGTTCGAACTGGCGGTCTGCTCCTTGCTGCGCCGGGACGGACTGAGCGCGGAGCACGTGGGCAGAGCGGGGGACAAGGGCGCCGACGTGCTCGTCGTCGACCGTTCGCGACGACGGGTCGTCGTGCAGTGCAAACGGCTGCGCCCGGACCGAAGGGTCGGGGACCAGGATGTACAGCGCGTCAACGGCACGTACCGCCACGACCACGGCGCCCAGTTCGCGGTGATCGTGACCACGGGAGGATTCACGGCGGCGGCGAGGGCCAGTGGCCCTCGCTATGGGATCCACCTGGTGGACCGGGGTGGGCTGGAGAGGTGGGCGGACCTGGGCGAGCCGTTGTACCGAATACTCCGGGTGCCGGACGAGGGTGCACGACGCGGGCGCTGGGCGCTCGGAACGTGGCGGCGGGAAAAGGCAGCGGGGTGACGGCGTATCAGCAGCGCTCATCGTCTCTGGCACACGCCACAGGCGGTGAGGCGACGGTATGAGGGGGATCATGGCAAACGAGATCGAGTCCGCACGCATCCAGGTGTTCGGCGCCGACCCACGGCATGCGGAGCTCGAAGCACGTGAGCTCCGTGACGTTCTGAAAGGGCTGGACGGGGCCGAGGTGCGCTTCGCCACGGCTGAGGCGCCGCGACCTACGGAGGGCGCGAAAGGGACCGAACTGCTGACTCCGGAGGTCGTACTCATCCTCACGACGGGCACCCTCACATTGGCGAGGACCGCCATCAGGGCGTGGGTCGACGTTCGTAAGAGCCGCAAGGTACGTGTCGTGCATCCCGACGGAACGGTCATGGAGTTCCAGGGCGGAGTGTCCGGCGACGAGGTGACCGCATTGCGGGACGGCAGGGGCGACAGCCCGGGCCCGGACGCTCGTCTGGGAGACGGTCGATGAGCCGCAAGCACGCCTTACTCATAGGCACCGCTTCCTATGACGACGTGCGCTTTCCCGCACTACCCTCCGTACGCGCGGACGTCCACTACCTGAGTCAGATTCTGGACATGCCCACGGTTGGGCGATACGAGAAGTGCGTGCGGGTCGAGGACTCGTCCAAGACGGCGATCAAGCAGGCCGTCGAGCGTTTCCTGGGGGACCGCGAGCCGGACGAACTGGTCGTGCTCTACCTCAGCGGCCACGGAGCGTACGAGCGTGAGGACGGGCAGCTCTACTACGTCACGACGGACACCGAGGCGGACCATCTGCAGCACACGGCGCTCGAAGCGTCCTATGTGACGGACCAGCTGGAGAAGTGCGCGGCCCGCCGCAAGGTTCTGCTGCTCGACTGCTGCTTCAGCGGCAGCGCCGTGCAAGGGTTCCGCAGCAAAGGGGCCGCCCACAAGACCACGGCGCCGTTGATCGAGGCCAGTGGGGTGCACGTCATCACCGCGTCACAGCACTGGGAGCAGGCGTTCACCACCGACGCGAACAAGCCCTCGCAGTTCACCAACGCGCTTGTCGAGGGGCTGCACTCGGGACAGGCGGATCTGGACGGAGACGGCCAGGTCTCGGCGAACGACCTCTTCCGGTACGTCAGCCGTGAGTTGCGCAGAGCCCCTGACAGCCGTCGGCAGACGCCGACCCAGTCCAGCCTCGCAGTGACTGGCGACATCTACCTGGCCGTTGCTTCCACCGGCCGACAGATCCCCGCTCTCAAACCGTTGCCCGCCGGACTCACCGCGGTCGTCGACGCGGCAGGCGGGACGACGCCGGCACCGGTCCAGGCGACCAAGGCGCCGCACGACGACTCCGCTTTCACCGAAGCCGATTGGACGAAGCTGCTGACGTATTACCAGCACTGTCTGGAGGCGGAGACATCCACGGACGAACTGCTTCCTCTGGTGGGCAGCGACCCGGCACCCGTGGTCTGGCCGGCAGGAGAGGAAGTACTGCTTTCCGGTACGGAAGCCACGGTACAAGCGCCGGAGCGCGTCGTGGACCTCGCCGAGCGTGCCATGAAAGACGGCGCCGACCTCTGGTACGGATATCCCGTCGCTGTTCTCTACGACGGCAAGCGGCAGGTGTGCGCACCACTCGCCATGCGGCAGATCGACGTCGCCCCAGGTCCGCAGGGGCGCAGCAAGGTGACTCCCACTGGGCCGATCGTTCCGCATCCCAAACTTGTCCTCGAACGCCTGGGCAAGGATGAGGGCAAGGAACTGCTCGCGGCCTACCAGCCCAACTGGCGGCCGGGATTTCCGGACGACATGGTCCGCGACCTGCGCAGTCTGCTGCAAGAGCTGGGGCTCGCCGACACGGAGCACCTGGACCCCGGATCGCTCGGTGACGGCCAGTCGCTGTACGCCGCGCACGAAGGCGCCCGCAATGTGGCCATCGTCTTCGCCTCACGACCGGACTCGGCAGCCACCGCGCAGCTGATGAAGGACTACAGAACGCTGCAGAAGAGCGTCGGACAGTTCGCCGGCACCGCGCTCGGTGCGTTCACAGGGCTTGAGAACAGAGGAAGGGACGAGAGTGCCGAACAGGGGGTACAAGTCGTTGCTCCGCTCGAACTGAACGAGGGGCAGGAGGCGGTCATCCGGGGCGCCATGGTCCGCCGGCTCACCGTCGCCACCGGACCACCCGGCACTGGGAAGAGCCAGCTCATCGTCAACGCGGTCGCCACGGCCAGAGCGGCCGGTCAGACAGTCCTTGTCGCATCCACCAACAACAAGGCGGTGGACGAGGTCTGGGAGCGCTGCGAAGCATTGGCTCCGGGCCTTCTCGTACGTACCGGCAACCAGGCAGCCGTCGAGGAAGAGCTGCGGACGCTGGAGAAGCTGACACGCAGCGTGCCATCCCGCCAGTCCTCCCAGATCCAGCGGGGAGATCTGCGGAACCGTCTCCGGGAGCAGGAGGCATGGCGTCGTCGACTCGCGGAAGTCGCCTGTCGGGAGCGGTCGTTGGCCGACCTCGGGGAAGCGCGCACCTCCTATGCCGAACAGCACCATGCCGACCCTCGGGAACTCGCTACGGCCCTGGGCGACGATGTGTCCCTCGGCCGATGGCTGCGCCGGGCGCGTACGGCGGTGCGCTTCGGGGTCTTCGGTGGTTGGCTGCGAAGCCGGTGCCTGCGCGGGCTGCCACTACCCGTACAAGTAGCAGGGCGGCCGGAGTTCGCCGACCTGGTGTCGTTCGGGGAAGCAGAGGCCGCCTGGCGGCGGAAAGGTATCGAGGCGGACGCGGCTGAGGGCGATCACCAACTTCTGACGGGGCTTCGGGAGACCGATCGCCGGGTCCGGGAGACGGCGACAGTTCTGCTGCGGTCGTTGCTGGCGGAGCAGGCAGAGATCGTGCGTGCGGCCATCTACGACCGTATCGAAGCGGTGAAGGCACGGTCGTCGCGGCAGTGGTCGTCCCTGGAACGGATTCTGCCGCACGTGTCGGGCTGGGCCGTCACCGCGAGGTCCGCACGGCGGTTCCGGGACCGGGCTGCCCTGTTCGACCTGGTCATCGTCGACGAGGCGAGCCAGTGCTCGATCCCGGATGTGCTGCCCCTGCTCTTTCGCGCACGGCGGGCTCTCGTGATCGGTGACCCCATGCAGCTCCAGCACATCACGACACTTCAGCCCCGGCAGGAGGCCGAGGCCTACCGTGGGGCGGGATTGCGTGCGAGCTGGCTCGACGAGCACCGGTTCGAGCACCGCCACTACTCCGCCTTTCACGCCGCTGCCCACGCTGCAGGAAAGACTCTGCTGCTGGACGAGCACTACCGTTGTCATCCGGACATCGTCGGTATCTCCAACCGGCACTGTTACAGCGACCGACTGACCGTGCTCACCGAACCCCGGTCGTTGCGGCGCCTCTCGGGAGTCGACGCAGTGCAGTGGCTCGATGTCGCGGGAACAGCGCACAGGGGCGCAGGCGGATCATGGACGAATCATGAGGAGGCTGAGCGCGTCCATCTCTCGGTGGAGCGATTGCTGCACAAGCTGCCCGAAGGCTCGAAAGTAGGAGTCGTCACGCCCTTCCGGGCCCAGAAAGAACTGATCGCCAAGCGCTGGGAGCACGAATCACGCGTGCGGGTGGGGACGGTGCACACCTTCCAGGGAGGCGAGCAGGACGTGATCCTGGTGTCACTGGTCGCGGGCACGAGAATGCGCCCCAGCGCGATCAACTGGCTCTGCCGCGAGGTCAACCTCTGGAACGTGGCGATCACTCGCGCTCGTTCGCATCTGATCGTGTTCGGCGACCGTGATTTCTGGTCGGTCCGCTCAGGCATGCCGCACGTGCTGTTGGAAGCGGCTGAAGCAAAGGCCAGGCAGGCCGCAGCCAACACGGAATCCACAGGGCAGCATGAGACCGTCGGCGACCGGCTTCAGAGCCTGCTGACGCATGAGCTCCCCGGCGTCCTGCTCGACCGGCATGTCACGGCCGACGGCTACGCCTACGATTTCGACGTCTGCCGGGGCACCGGCACGGCGCAGGTGCAGCTGGACCACGGGGCGCTCGACGACGTGGAGGGTGTCCGCCACTTGCGGCTGGCTCTCAGCCACGCGGCTCTGCTGCCGAACGGTGTGCGCCTGCCTGCCTGGCATGTGTGGGCCGGCCGAGTGGAACGGGTGAGGGAGCGCCTCGGCAGCGGATGAGAGCGGAGCGTGAGACCTCGTCGAGGGCACTCCGTATATGTCTCCATAACTCAACTTCCGCGCACTAGCATGACGTTGGGGGATCTCGGTGATGTGGCCTGTGTGCCGGTGACCGGCACAGGGGCATGCCGTTTGAGCTTCTCCGACGACCGAATTCTTCGCAGTCCGCCAGGAGCCCGACGTGCCATATACGGCCGAGATCAGCCGCAGCAATCCGACCAGCATCATCTTTCTCGTCGATCAGTCGACGTCCATGAGTGATCCCATCGGCGGTGAGGTACCGCAGCAGAAGGCTGATGTCGTTGCCGACGCCATCAATCGGCTTCTGACCGAACTCTCGGTCAAGTGCGCGAAGGAAGAGGGAGTACGCGACTACTTCCACGTTGCTGTCGTCGGCTACGGTGCGACCGTCGGTTCGGCGTTCGCGGGTTCACTCGCCGGCCGGGACATCGTCCCCCTCAGCGAGGTGGCGGACAATCCGGCACGAGTCGACGAGCGAAGCAAGAAGGTGCCCGACGGTGTCGGTGGCCTGGCGGAGACCGTCGTCAAATTCCCGCTGTGGATGGACCCGGTCGCCCACGGCGGAACCCCGATGAACCGTGCGCTCCAGTTCGCAGAGAGCCTGGTCGCGGGGTGGACCGAACGCTATCCGGCCAGTTTCCCGCCCATCGTCATCAACCTGACGGACGGCGAGTCGACCGACGGTGACCCCACGGCGGCAGCCGAAGCCGTCACCTCGCACGCCACGGCCGACGGCGCGGCACTCCTGTTCAATCTGCACGTCTCCGCGGCAGGCGGAACCCCCACCGCTTTCCCGGACACGGCCGACGGGCTCCCCGACAGCTACGCCCGAACCTTGTTCGCCATGTCGAGCCCGCTGCCCAGTCACATGCGTTCGTACGCCGCGTCGCAGGGACAGAAGGTCAGCGAGACCACTCGCGGCTTCGTCTACAACGCGGACATCACCACGGTCGTGCAGTTCCTCGACATCGGCACCCGAGCCACCGAACTGCGGTGACGACTTTCACCTCATGCGTGTACGTCACGCACCTTGTAGCTCCCAAATACGGCAGCACAGAGGCGGAATGCGAAGACGCCATCACCGTGCTGCCCGGCCGCCCCTATGACTACATGCTGCAGGAGCCGATCACCGCAGGCGTTTGCGACGGAGCGACGGAGAGCGCACTGTCCAAGGACTGGGCCGGTCTTCTGTCCGGCGCGGCGGCTGAGGACGCCATGCAACGGCCTCACGTTCTCGCAGGCGGCACCGCCTTCGAAGAGTTCGCCGCATCTGCCGTGGCGCAGTGGGAACCCTGGCTCGCGCGGTACACGCAGGACCGCGAGGCCGACGGGCGTCCATTGAAGTGGTACGAGCACACCAAGCTCGAAGAAGGCGCCTACGCGACCCTGCTCATGGTGCGGATCGACCCGGATACCGACTCGCCTACCGGAACGTCCGAACCGGCCTGGCGGTGGAGTGCTGCCGCGCTGGGCGACAGCTGCCTGTTCCATCTGCGTGACAACCGGCTGGTACAGACGTTCCCGGTGGCGTCGGTCGAAGAATTCGGTACGAATCCAGATCTCTTCAGCAGTCGCAATCACGACGCGGCACTGCTGGCCCGGCGCACGCGTTTCACCGAGGGCAGATGCCGTCCCGGCGACCGGCTGCTCCTGATGACCGACGCCCTGGCAGCGTGGCTCATGTCGGCCGGAGACCAGGAAGATGCCGTGAGCCAACTGCTGGAATATGCCTCGCCCGACGATCTGGACGATTTCAAGCAATGGCTGAACGGTCTGAGGGAGCGTCGACAACTGCGCAACGATGATGTGGCGCTCGTGCGGATCGATTTCGAGGGGCGGTGACCGTGGGCTCGGCCACAAGTCCGCATCGGCAGTTCCCGGGCGGCGCTGAATACGCGGAAGCGCTGCAGCACACACAGTCGTGTTTCCAGCACCCTGAACTCAGAGGCGCACAGCCTGAACTGTCCAAACTCGGTCTGCCGCGTGCCATCTCCGGCGCCTTCGCGAGCGTCTTCTCGCTGACCTCGCCCACCTCGGGCCGACGATACGCAGTCAAATGCTTCACCCGCCACGTTCCCGACCAGGAACACCGCTACCAGGCCATCAGCTCCCAGCTCGCTCGGCTGGACCCGGCCGAACTCTCGCAACCGTGGAATCTGGGATTCGAATACCTGCCCGACGCCATCAGCGTCGGGCGGGAGCGCTATCCGGTCCTGAAAATGGAATGGGCCGAAGCCGTCACCCTGTCCTCCTGGCTCGACGACAATCATGCCCACTCGTCCGCGGTCACCCGCCTGGCCGATCGGTTCGAGGCACTGACGCGCGACCTGGCAGCCCACGAGATAGCACACGGAGATCTCCAACACGGCAACCTGCTTGTCGCGAGCGATGACACGTTGCGTCTGGTCGACTACGACGGCATGTACGTGCCGGCGCTGGCCGGCATGGGAGGCACCGAGCGAGGACACCGCAACTACCAATCACCCCTGCGAGGGAACGACGACTTCGGAGAAACCCTGGACCGGTTCTCCGCCTGGGTCATCTTCTTGTCGCTGAAGGCGATCGCCTCCGACCACGCACTGTGGAAGCGGCTGCACGAGCCAAGTGGCGACTTCCTGCTGCTCAAGGATGAAGACTTCAAGAGTGCAGGAGGCTCCATAAGACTGCAGACATTGCTGACCCACCCCGACCGGACGGTGAGTGGCCTCGCCGACCACGTACGCTCCTTGGCCTTCCAACCGTTGGACGTGCTGCCCCCGCTCGCGCAAGCCGTCCCCCGGCAGCGGACCGCCACGACGACCACAGCTGCTTCGGCCTCTGGTGCATCTGCTGCTCCCGGCGCCGGCGGACTGCCCGGATGGATGACCGGGCACATACCGACGCAGCCCACGCCCAAGCAGACCGTGGTGCCAGTCACTTCACCGGCGGGCTTCCATTCCCGGACGTCGCTGGATGTCGTCACGGCTGTGCTGTGGCCGTTCATGCTGATTGCGGCCATCGTTCTGGTTGTCGCGGGATTCGCGGCGCCTTTGATCGGGGCGGGAGCGCCTTTTCTCACCGCCCTTTTCTTCACCAGTTTCGCCCGGGGTCGGCGCACGGAGCGCACACAATCACTGGCTGTCCTGTCCAAGCTGACACACGACCTGGCCCAGCTCGACAACCCGATCAAGGCAGCCGAGAAGCTGGACAAGGACCGGGCGAAGTTCGAAGCCGAGGAGGTGAAGCGAGCCGCCGCCTTTCCTCGCGCGCAACAAGAACTCACAGCTAACTACCATGCCGAGCTCAAAGAGGCCGAACAGCGCAGGGTCCGCAAGCAGCGCGACATGGACAAGAAGATCGACGGGCTGTCCGAAGAACTCCGAAAAGCTCTGGCCAAGGCACTCAGTGACAAGCAGTCCGCGTATGTACGGGATCGACTCAGCCGACAGCTGATCGCCCAGTCCCCGCCGCACGGAATCGGACCGAAACTCGCTGCGCGTCTGGCAGCGTCAGGTATCCGTACGGCAGCAGACTTCACGGGCTACCGGTCCGTACAGAACGCGCAGTACAACAGCACTGGCGCGATGCTTGTATTGCGCAGCGGCCATGCCGTCGACGTCCACGGCATCGGTGAGGCCAAGGCCGTCGCCCTCGATGTATGGCGCAGAGGCTTGGTCGCGTCCGCCGAAGCCCAGCAGCCGAAGGCTCTCAACGCGTCGGAGCGGCAGCCGATCGAGCAGGGCATCTCGCGCCGCCGAACGCAGTTCACCGCACAGCGGAAGGCTGTGAAGGCCGAGACGGACGCACTGCGTGTGTTAGCACTGAAGAAGATGGAGGACGGGCAGAAACGGCTCGCCAGGGAGAACACCGATGCGGGTGACCAAGCTCGACAACGGCGGCAGGAGTTCAGTACGCGCACGGTCGCGTTGCAACAGAACAGCGCGCTCCACGGAACACTGAGCGCCTCCCTCAAGACAGCCAGACTCCGGAGGCGCGGACTGTCATACGCGCGCTACACGCGTTTTATCTACTTGGGTCGCTGAAGGTTCGACCACATTCAGGTGCAGAACGTCCGGGTCGGTCCTCAAGGACCGACCCAGACATCATTCTTGAGTGGCTGAGCTAATTCAGACCAGGTCGAAGCGGTCCGCGTTCGAGACCTTGACCCAGGCCTCGACGAAGTCCTTCACGAACTTCTCCTTCGCGTCGTCGCTCGCGTAGACCTCCGCGAGCGCGCGCAGCTCGGAGTTCGAGCCGAAGACCAGGTCGGCACGGGTGCCGGTCCACTTGACCTCGCCCGTGGAGGCGTCGCGGCCCTCGAAGGCGGTCTGGTCGGACGAGGTGGAGCTCCACGTCGTACCGAGGTCCAGGAGGTTGACGAAGAAGTCGTTCGTCAGGGTTCCCGGCTTGTCGGTGAGGACGCCGTGCGCCGACTGGTCGTGGTTCGTGCCCAGGACGCGCAGACCACCGACGAGGACGGTCAGCTCGGGAGCGCTCAGCTTGAGCAGGTTCGCCTTGTCGATCAGCAGGAACTCGGCAGGCAGGCGGTTGCCCTTGCCGAGGTAGTTCCGGAACCCGTCAGCGGTCGGCTCCAGAGCCGCGAACGACTCGACGTCCGTCTGCTCCTGCGACGCGTCGGTACGGCCCGGGGTGAAGGGCACCTCGACGTCGACGCCGCCGTCCTTCGCGGCCTTTTCGACGCCCGCCGCACCGGCGAGGACGATCAGGTCGGCGAGGGAGATCTGCTTGCCACCGGTGTGAGCGGAGTTGAAGGACGACTGCACGCCTTCGAGGGTCCGCAGCACCGAGGCGAGCTGGTCGGGGTTGTTGACCTCCCAGCCGCTCTGCGGCTGAAGGCGGATGCGCGCGCCGTTGGCGCCGCCGCGCTTGTCGCTGCCACGGAACGTCGAGGCCGAGGCCCACGCCGTGGACACCAGCTCGGAGACCGTGAGGCCCGAGGCGAGGATCTGGCTCTTCAGCTCGGCGATGTCCGCCGCGTCGACCAGCTCGTGCGTGACCGCCGGGACCGGGTCCTGCCACAGCAGGGTCTCCTCCGGGACCTCCGGGCCGAGGTAGAGGGACTTCGGGCCCAGGTCACGGTGGGTGAGCTTGTACCAGGCACGGGCGAAGGCGTCCGCGAACTGGTCCGGGTTCTCGTAGAAGCGGCGCGAGATCTCCTCGTACGCCGGGTCGAAGCGCAGCGCCAGGTCGGCCGTCAGCATCTTCGGCGCGTGGCTCTTCGACGGGTCGTGCGCGTCCGGGATCGTACCGGCGCCCGCGCCGTCCTTCGCGACCCACTGGTTGGCACCCGCGGGGCTCTGCGTGAGCTCCCACTCGTACTCGAACAGGTTCTTGAAGAAGCCGTTGCTCCACTGGGTGGGCGTGCTCGTCCAGGTGACCTCAAGGCCACTGGTGATGGTGTCGCCGCCCTTGCCGGTGCCGAAGCTGTTCTTCCAGCCGAGGCCCTGCTCCTCGAACGTGGCCGCCTCGGGGTCGTCGCCGACGTTCTCCGACGGGCCGGCGCCGTGGGTCTTGCCGAAGGTGTGACCGCCCGCGATCAGGGCGACCGTCTCCTCGTCGTTCATCGCCATGCGGCGGAACGTCTCACGGATGTCGCGGGCCGAGGCCACCGGGTCCGGGTTGCCGTTCGGGCCCTCGGGGTTGACGTAGATGAGGCCCATCTGGACGGCGCCGAGCGGGTTCTCCAGCTCACGGTCGCCCGTGTAGCGCTCGTCGTCGAGCCAGGTGGTCTCGGGACCCCAGTAGACGTCCTCGTCGGGCTCCCACACGTCGGCGCGGCCACCGGCGAAGCCGAAGGTCTCGAAGCCCATGGTCTCCAGGGCGACGTTGCCGGTGAGGATCATGAGGTCGGCCCAGGACAGGCTCTGGCCGTACTTCTTCTTCACGGGCCACAGCAGACGGCGGGCCTTGTCGAGGTTGACGTTGTCCGGCCAGCTGTTCAGCGGCGCGAAACGCTGCTGACCGGCGCCGCCGCCACCGCGGCCGTCGCTGATGCGGTACGTGCCGGCGCTGTGCCAGGCCATACGGATCATGAGCGGGCCGTAGTTGCCGAAGTCCGCGGGCCACCAGTCCTGCGAGGTGGTCAGTACCTCGGCGATGTCACGTTTGACCGCGGGGAGGTCGAGTCCCTGGAACGCTTCCGCGTAGTCGAATTCCTCACCGAGGGGGTTCGACACGGCCGGGTTCTTGGCGAGGATCTTCAGGTTGAGGCGCTCGGGCCACCACTGACGGTTGCCGCCGCCTTGGGTCGGGTGCGGGGCGCGGCCGTGCGCGACGGGGCAGCCGCCCGCCTCCTGCGGCTCGGGGTCCGTGACGATCGCGTCATGGTTGTCGGTCATAAGGAATTCCTTCCGAACGGGGTGGATCGCATGCTCAGGAACTGAGGGGGGTGGAAGCGGTGGAAGCGGTGACGCAGGCGGGGCACAGGCCCCAGTAGATGACCTCGGCCTCGTCGACCGAGAAGCCGTGGTCCTGGGACGCGGTGAGACAGGGGGCGTGACCGGTCGCGCAGTCGACGTCGGCCACGACTCCGCACGACCGGCACACGAGGTGATGGTGGTTGTCCCCGACACGACCCTCGAAGAGGGCCGGGCTGCCGGGCGGCTCGATACGACGGACGAGTTTCACCGTGGTCAGCGCGTGAAGTGCCTCGTACACGGCTTGCAGCGAGATGTGGCCCACACGGGCCCGTACCTCGGTGGCGATGGCCTCCACACCGAGATGATCACCCGCCCGGACGGTTTCGAGCAGCGCGACACGGGCGGCCGTCACCCGCAGGCCGGCACCGCGCAGCTCTTCGGCGGTCGTCGGTGTCCCGGGGGCGGTCATGGACCCAACCTACTGACATAAACACGAACAGTTCAAGTAAACGAACGGTACAGGTTTAGGTGTGTGGGCTTGAGGTGCCGTTCACCTGCCGGTGCGGGTGTCGGTGCAGGTCAGTGGGGGCCTTGTCCTGCAAGGGGTGTGGGCCTGTGGGGGTGGTGATTTGGGTGCGGGCCGGTGGGTGCGGGCCGCGCAGTTCCCCGCGCCCCTCAAGGGCGCGCCCCCGGAAGGGCGAGGTACGTCCGGGTCAGTACACGTCTCTGACGTATCGCTTCTCCGTCGCCAGTTGTTTGACGTACGCGGTGGCCTCCGCCTCGGCCAGGCCGCCGTGGGTGACCGCGATGTCCCGCAGGGCCCGGTCGACGTCCTTGGCCATGCGGGAGGCGTCGCCGCAGACGTAGAAGCGGGCGCCGTCCTGGAGCCAGGACCACAGCTCGGGTCCGTGTTCGCGCAGCCGGTCCTGGACGTAGACCTTCGCGCGCTGGTCGCGGGAGAACGCGGTGTCCAGCCGGGTGAGGGTGCCGTCGGCGAGGAAGCCGTCCAGCTCCTCCTCGTAGTAGAAGTCGGTCGCCCGGTGCTGCTCGCCGAAGAACAGCCAGTTCGGTGCCCGGTGCCCGAGGGCCCGCCGCTCCTCCAGGAAGCCGATGAAGGGTGCGACGCCGGTGCCGGGCCCGACCATCACCATCGGCGTCGCCGGATCCGCCGGAGGCCTGAAATGCGGAGACCGCTGTACGAACACGGGTACCGGTGTCCCCGCCTCGGCATCGGCGAGAAAGGGCGAGCAGACCCCGCCACGGGCCCGGCCGCCCAGATTCTCGTACCGCACGACGGAGACCGTGAGTGACACGTGGTGCGGGTCGGTGAGCGGGCTGGACGATATGGAGTACAGGCGGGGCTGGAGCCGCTTCAGGACGTCGGCCCACTCCTGGGCGCTCGCCCGCACCGGATGTTCGGCGATGACGTCGACGGCCTGCCGTCCCCAACTCCACCGCGCCAGGCCGTCCTTGTTGTCGGGCCGGAGCAGATGCTTCAACTCCCGGTTGTCGCCGGTGCGTTCGGCGACGAAGCGCAGCAGATCCGGGGAGATCCGGGTGATGTCGAGGTGCCGTACGAGGGCGTCGGTGACGGAGGTGTGCTCGACTCCCGCGACCTCGACGCCGGTTGAGGGGTCGAGCCCGGCCACGTCCAGCCATTCCCGTACCAGGGTGGACGAGTTGAGTGGCCGTACGCCGAGCGCGTCCCCGGCCTCGTACGTCAGCGGGATGTCACCGCTCCGGGTGTCGAAGGTGAACCGGCGTACTTCCTTGCCCGCCCCGGGCAGGCTGAGCAGCCGGTTCCCGACGAGCCGGGCGGTGACGGCGGCGGGTTTCCGCGACGCAGACGACGCGGGGGCCGGTGCGGGTTCCGGGTCGGCTGCGAGCGCGCCGACCACCTGGTCGAGCCAGGCCCGCGCGGACGGCTCGTAGTCCGGCTCGCAGTCGGTACGCGGAGCGAGCCGCACCCCGCCCAACTCGTTCAGCCGCTGGTCGAGCCGCCGCCCGTGCCCGCAGAAGTCGTCGTACGAGGAGTCGCCGAGCGCGAGCACGGCGTAGCGCACGCCGTCCATGCGGGGCGGCTCGGGCGACTCCTGGGCCAGCGCCGCCCAGAACCCGGAGCCGTTGTCGGGCGCGTCCCCGTCGCCGAACGTACTGGTGATGAGCAACAGGTCGGCCCCCGCGGGCAGTTCACGGGGGTCGGTGTCGTCCATTCCGAGGAGTGTGGCCTTGTGCCCACCGGCGACGAGCTGTGCGGCAGCCGCACCGGCGAACCCCTCGGCGTTCCCGGTCTGCGAGGCCCAGAGGACGACGACTTCGCGGACGGGGGCGGCGGCCTCGGTGGCCCGCGGGGTGTCGGCGGCGCGGGAGTACATTCCGGCGAGAACACCGTTCACCCAGAGCGCGTGACCCGCGTCGAAGGGCGCGTCCGCCGGAAGCACGGGCACCCCGGGCGAGCCGGCGGGCAGCCCGGCGAGAAAGCCGGTGAGGTAGTGGCGCTCGGAGGCGGAGAGGCGGGGCGGGGGGCTGGGCTCCAGCCCGAAGATCCCTTCGGCCCCCGTACTCTCAGCTGCTCCGGCGCGCGCGACGTCAGCCCCTCCGGCGTTCGAGGAGCGGAGGTCCGGGGGCAGAGCCCCCGACGGGGTCCGGGGCGGCGCCCCGGTTACGGGAAGGGGCGGGGTGGGGGAGGAAACCCGGGTCAGAGCCACCGCGCACACCTTCAACTCCGGCTGGAACGACACAGGATCAACGGCGTCACTGGTGACGGCATTGACGCTCAGGTACTCCCCGAACAGGTCGTTCCAGTGAAACGGCGCGAACAGGTTCCCTGGCTGCACCCGGTCCGTCACCACCGCAGGCAACACGGCCCGCCCCCGCCGAGAGGCGACCTCGACCCGATCCCCGTCACCCACGCCGAGCGAGACCGCATCCTCCGGATGCACCTCCACGAACGGCCCGGAATCAAGCTTGTTGAGTTTGGCCACCCGCCCGGTCTTGGTCAGCGTGTGCCACTGATGCTGAAGCCGCCCGGTGTTCAGCACGAACGGGAAGTCGTCGTCGGGCGACTCGGCGGCGGGCAGATGCGGCCGGGCATGGAACACGGCCCGCCCACTCGCCGTAGGAAAAACAGGCCCCCCGTCCCCGGCGGACGACCCGACATACCGCATCGGATTCCGGTCGGGCCCCTCCACGTCCGCAGCCGGCCACTGCACGGAAGTCCCCCGCAACCGCTCGTACGTGATCCCGCGCAGATCCCAGCCCGTCCCCGGATTCCACGCCCGCTTGATCTCCTCGAAGATCTCCTCCGCGCTCGTGTACGAGAACCCCTTCTCGTACCCCATCTCGCAGGCCACCCGCGCGATGAGCCGCCAGTCCGCGAGCGCCTCGCCGGGCGGGTCCACGGCGGGCCGCGCGAGCGTGAGGTTGCGCTCGCTGTTGATGAGCACGCCCTCGGTCTCGGTCCACATCGCGGCGGGGAGCACGACATCGGCGTACGCGTTGGTCTCGGTCTCGGCGAACACGTCCTGCGTGACGACGAATTCCGCGGCTTCGAGGCCCTCGATGACCGTCCGGCGGTTCGCCACCGAGGCGACCGGATTGGTGCAGATGATCCAGCAGGCCCTGATCTCGCCGTCGGCCATCTTCTGGAACATCTCGACCGTGCCCTTGCCGACCCCGTCCTTGCGGAGGGTGCCGGGCGGCAGCTCCCACAGCTCCTCGACGAAGGCACGTTCGTCGTCGACCAGCACGGAACGCTGTCCCGGCAGACCGGGCCCCATGTACCCCATCTCGCGCCCGCCCATGGCATTGGGCTGCCCGGTGAGGGAGAAGGGGCCGGACCCCGGACGGCAGATCGCGCCGGTGGCGAGATGCAGGTTGACCAGGGCGTTCGTGTTCCAGGTGCCGTGCGTGGACTGGTTGAGGCCCATGGTCCACAGGCTCATCCACTCGCCCGCCTCGCCGATCAGCCGCGCGGCCGTGCGGATGTCGTCCTCGGGGATACCGGTGATCTCGGCGACGGCGGCGGGCGGGTAGTCGGCGAGGAAGCCGGGCATCGCCTCCCAGCCCTCGGTGCGGGCCGCGATGAAGGCGGGATCGGTGTGCCCGTTCTCGTGGAGCAGATACAGCAGCCCGTTCAGCAGGGCGAGGTCCGTGCCCGGTTTGATCCGCAGATACAGGTCGGCCTTGTCGGCGGTGGCGGTGCGCCGCGGGTCGACGACGATCACCTTCGCGCCCGCCGACTTCACCCGGTCCATCATCCGCAGGAACAGGACCGGATGGCAGTCGGCCATGTTCGAGCCGATGACGAGGAAGACGTCCGCCGACTCGAAGTCCTGGTACGAGCCGGGCGGTCCGTCGGCCCCCAGCGACAGCTTGTAACCGGCACCCGCGCTCGCCATGCACAGCCGTGAGTTGGACTCGATCTGGTTCGTCCGTACGAAGCCCTTGGCCAGCTTGTTCGCCAGGTACTGGGCCTCCAGGCTCATCTGCCCCGAGACGTAGAAGGCGAAGGAGTCCGGGCCGTGCTCGTCGATGACCGCGCGCAGCCGCCGCGCGGTCTCGGTGATCGCCGCGTCCACGGACACCGGCGCCGGCCCGGCCCCGCGGTCCTCCCGTACGAGCGCGGTGGAGAGCCGCCCCGGCGCCGCGAGCATGTCCGCGGTGGTCGCCCCCTTGGTGCAGAGCCGGCCACGGTTCGCCGGGTGCGCCTTGTCCCCGGACGCCTTCAGGACCGTACGCCGTCCGTCGGGGCCCATGCCGATGTCGAGGACCATGCCGCAGCCGACACCGCAGTACGAGCAGACCGTGCGCACCTGGGAGGCGGGGGAGGACGAGGACATGGGGGAGGTCGTGCTCACACGCTGCCCTTCTCCGGCTTTTCTCGGGGGCTCCGACTGTACGAATTGCCCGTTACGCCTGTGTCACGTGGCGTGATCTTGAGGGGTTACGCCCGTCACACAACGGCAGTCGGCCCGGTGTGAGGGGTCGGTGCGCGGGGCGGCGCGAAGACCGGTGTGAAGGCCGGTTCGAGGGCCGGTTCGAGGGTTCAGCAGCCTACGGCGGTCGGCTGCGGACCGTGTCGCATTCGGCCGAACGGGTGACCATGCGCAACAATGGCCTGACAGTGACCCGTGCAGGCAATCAGCACGATTCCGGGCACTGCTCAGGACAACAATCAGGGCACGACAGGCGGGGGGAGCCGGTGAACAGCCACGACGTCACCGATGAACAGTGGGAAGGGCTCGCCCAGGTAGTTCCTCTGCGCGGGCGCGATGCCTGGCCGTCGGCGGTCGGCCATCGGGCGCTGCCGGACGCGGAGACCGAGACGCGGCGCCGTTTCGTGGTGCTGCGCATCAACATCTTCGCGGACGCCCGCGAGGTCGCGGAGACCCTGATGGCCGGAATTCCGGTCCTTCTGGATCTCACCAGCGCCGAGACGGACGTAGCCAAGCGTGTACTCGACTTCAGTACGGGTGTGGTCTTCGGCCTGGCGAGCGGGATGCACCGGGTCGACAAGAACGTCTTCCTGCTGACGCCGCCGGGTACCGAAGTGGCGGGGCTGATGCAGGGGGCCGGGATTCCCGGCGTGTGACGCACCCGGCGCGGCCGTGTTCGGCGCGGGTCTTCCGGCAACCTCCGCGACCGGGTACCCCGATCGTAGGAAGGTCCGCGGACGAAACGGTTCCGCCTCCGGGCGGAGTCCTACGGTCCGGACATGACCGTGTCTCCCCGCGTCCCCCGTCAAGGCGAAAAGATCGCGCCGTTCCCCGCGCTCCTGGGTGGGCCGGCGTCCCCCGTGAGGAGCGCGGGGAACGGCGCGGCCGACCACGACGAAGCCGCAGAACCGCGCAGGCCTCGGGCGCCTCGCGCGGAGGCGGTAAACGCGGCAGAAGCGTCTCGTCCCGACCGGCCGTGCGTCACCGAGTTGCGGTTGTCCGCGTTCGGGGTGCACCGCGGGGCCGGGTTTCCGCTCGGGCCGCTCACTTTGCTGTGCGGGCCCAGCGGGAGCGGCAAGTCAAGTGCCCTGCGGGCGTACGAGGCACTGGCCCGGCTCGGCGGGGGTGCCGAACTCGGCGAGGTGTTCCCGGACGCGGCCGACTGCGTGCCCGAGCGGGCCCGCCCCGACGCCCAGCGGCGCCGCGGCTTCCGTATCGGCTGCACGGCGGACGGCCCCGAGGGCCCCGTACGACTCGATGTGGCCGTACAGGCCGAGCCCCGACTCCGTATCGTCGGCGAGCGGTTGACCGCCGGAGGGCGCACCCTGCTGGAGTCGGCCCTGCGGGACCCGGCCCGCCGGGCGGTGCAGGCGGCCTGGCACACCGCGGGCTCGTCCCTCGTGACGAGGGCGCCGCTCCCCGACGACCGGCTCGGCACCGCGCTCCTGCCGCTGCGGGTCGCGGGCCGGACGGACGGCCAGCGCCAAGTCCTCGCCGCAGCCGAGCAGATGGTGGTCGCGCTGCGGTCGGTCTTCGTGTGCGACCCGCTGCCCCGCGCCATGCGCGCCGACGCCCAGCTCGGCGCGGGCAGGCTGCTGCGCGGCTGCGGCAACCTCGCCGAAGTGCTGTGGCGTACGCGTTCCGAGTGCGGGCGGCGGCACGGGCTGCTGGTCGACGCGGTGCGGGCGGGGTGCGCGGGCCCGGTGTACGACGTCCTGGCGGAGCCCGGGGCCGACGGAACGGGCGCGGGCGGCACGGTCCGGGCGCTGCTCGACCGGGGCGACGGGCTGCGGACACCGCTCGGCCGCCTGGGGAACGGGGAACTGCGCTACCTCGCCCTGGCCCTGGTGCTGCTCACCGGGCCCGGTGTCCTGGAGGTCGACCCGGCGGGCGAGGTGCCCGCGGCGCTGCAGACGCTCACCGTCCTCGTCGACGGGTTCGACCGTGATCTGGACGCCCGGCAGCGCGAGGGGCTCGTACGGCTGGCGGCCCGGATGTGCGAACGAGGACACATCCGGCTGGTGGGAGCCGTGAGCGACGCGTCCTGGGCGGCTGGGGTCGGCGGGGTGACGGTGGTAGACCTTGCACCGTGACCGAACTCGATGTGGCGACCCTGCAGCGCCGACTGGCCGCGTTCGCCGCGGCGCGCAACTGGGAGCCGTACCACACGCCCAAGAACC
The DNA here is from genome assembly GCF_042677425.1 of Streptomyces sp. NPDC127119. Taxonomy (NCBI): domain Bacteria; kingdom Bacillati; phylum Actinomycetota; class Actinomycetes; order Kitasatosporales; family Streptomycetaceae; genus Streptomyces; species Streptomyces sp. NPDC127119. Next base: position 183,374 of record NZ_JBHXTO010000001.1, read on the forward strand.
TCGTCGCCGCGCTCAGCGTGGAGGCGTCCGAACTCGTCGAGATCTTCCAGTGGTTGACGCCCGAGGAGTCGGCCCGGGTGATGGACGACCCGAAGAAGGCGCCCCGCGTACGGGACGAAGTCGCGGACGTACTCGCGTACTTGCTCCAGTTGTGTGACGTCCTCGGGGTCGATGTGCTCGCGGCGCTGGACGCGAAGATCGACCGGAACGAGGGGAGGTTCCCGGTGGCGGAGTGACGCACTCCGATCGGCGCGGTCGGCCGACTGCCGTCTGCCACCGACCGCTCGGCTCTGCCAACTCGACCAACTGTGCCAACTTCCCCGCTGTGTGCCGAAAAGCGGACCAACAATTCCGATTGTCACTCTCCGGAGTTGTTGATCTGCTCATATTCGATTCCGTGTCCGCAGATTTCAGACTTCCTCTGGCTTTTCGTCCCGAGGCAGCTCACTCTGGGTAGTGGCAGGCGGAGTTCGGGCAGGCGTGTGCACAACGCGTCGGGACAGACGGGGACAGCGGATGGATGCGGTGCGGCTCATCGGTGCGAGCAGGTGTGCCCTGATGAGGAGCGGCGACGCCTCCGAGACGATGGCCGAGGCCTGGCAGGCGCAGGCCCTCGCCCAGGCGATAGGCAGTCGGCTGGCGGTGTCCGGACCTCCCGAACTACGGGGAGAGGCGCTGGGGTTGACGGAGCTGGCCGGTCGGGGGTGCGGGGTGCTGGGCGCTCCGGCGCTCGATGTCAGCCTCTTACGGGCGGCGCAGCTGACCGAGCTGGGGGATGCGCGGGGCGCGCTTCTCGAACTCGGCGGGTTGCTGGGGGAAGTGGGGATCGCGCTGGTGGGGATAGCCTGCGGGGCTGCCGACGAGGGGACGTACTGGCAGTGCATGGAGGCGATCGACGCGGCGGACGAGTCGCGGGACCGGGTGCTTGAGATGCTGCGGAGACTCGCGGTGCGGGATCAGGGGGCGGCGGCGGGGTAGTGGGCGGGGCGTTTTCCCTCGGCCCCGCCGCTCCTGCCCTTCCCGTCACTGTGTCCTCAAACGCCGGACGGGCTGGAAGGCACACGGCCGACGGATTTCACCCGACCGGGGACGCGGGCGACCGGCGGTACCGATGGCGCCGACCGGCGCACCACCGTGCAGGATGGAGGCATGGATCTTCGAATCTTCACCGAGCCCCAGCAAGGGGCGACCTACGACACCCTGCTCGCCGTGGCGAAGGCCACCGAAGACCTCGGCTTCGACGCCTTCTTCCGCTCGGACCACTACTTGCGCATGGGGTCCGTGGACGGGCTTCCCGGGCCGACGGACGCCTGGATCACCCTCGCCGGACTCGCCCGCGAGACCAAGCGGATCCGCCTCGGCACCCTGATGACCGCCGGTACCTTCCGCCTGCCCGGCGTCCTCGCGATCCAGGTCGCCCAGGTCGACCAGATGTCCGGCGGCCGGGTCGAACTGGGCCTGGGCGCGGGCTGGTTCGAGGAGGAGCACAAGGCGTACGGCATCCCGTTCCCGAAGGAGAAGTTCGCCCGCCTGGAGGAACAGCTGGCGATCGTCACCGGACTGTGGGAGACCAAGCCCGGCGAGACCTTCTCCTACGACGGCACCCACTACCAGCTCACCGACTCGCCCGCGCTGCCCAAGCCCGCGCAGTCCAAGGTGCCGGTGCTCATCGGCGGCCACGGCGCGTCCCGTACGCCGCGCCTCGCGGGCCGGTACGCCGACGAGTTCAACATGCCCTTCGCGTCCGTCGAGGACAGTGAGCGCCAGTTCGGCCGCGTGCGGGCCGCCGCGGAGCAGGCCGGCCGCAAGGGCTCCGACCTCGTCTACTCGAACGCCCTCGTCGCCTGTGTGGGCAAGGACGACGCCGAGGTGGCCCGCCGGGCCGCGGCGATCGGCCGTGAGGTGGACGAGCTGAAGGCCAACGGCCTGGCGGGCTCCCCGGCCGAGGTCGTCGACAGGATCGGCCGTTTCGCGGAGATCGGCTCCCAGCGGATCTACTTCCAGATCCTCGACCTCGACGACCTGGACCACCTGGACCTCATCTCCTCCCAGGTCCAGTCCCAGCTCTGAACGTTTGCGCGACGGGTGCCCCGCAGGGGCGCGGGGCCGTCCCGACGGCCCCGCGCCCTCGAAAATCCCTGCGTGCGGCAGAAGGGTTCGCTGTACGTTGGGCGGGCGCGCGGAAACGGCAGGTTTCCGCAGTTCAGAAGACGTTTCGAGGCAGACCAGTGTTCCTTGCGATCAGTGCGACCGGCGCCCCTGAGCGCCCCGCGACCGACCTCGGCTATCTCCTGCACAAGCATCCTGACAACGCGCAGGTGTTCTCCACCTCCTACGGCAAGGCGCACGTCTTCTACCCCGAGGCGAGCCCGGAGCGCTGCACGGCGGCGCTGCTCCTGGAGCTGGACGCGGTGGCACTGGTCCGGCGCGGCAGGGGCAAGGGCCGCGGCGGAGCGCCGGACGCGGCTCTCGCGCAGTACGTCAACGACCGCCCTTACGCCGCCTCCTCGCTCCTCGCCGTGGCGCTGAGCAGCGTGTTCACCAGCGCGATGAAGGGCAGCTGCCAGGCGAGGCCGGAGCTCCCCGCGCGCCCGCTGCCCCTGCGCATCGAGGTGCCCGCACTGCCGGCGAGCGGCGGCCCCGGTCTCGTACGCGCGCTGTTCGAGCCGCTCGGGTGGACGGTGAGCGCGGAACCGGTGGCGCTGGACACGGAGTTCCCCGAGTGGGGCGACTCGCGGTACGTGAGCCTCGTACTCGAAGGGGAACAGCGTCTCGCCGACGCGTTGCGGCACCTGTACGTCCTCCTGCCGGTGCTCGACGACGCCAAGCACTACTGGGTCTCCTCCGACGAGGTGGACAAGCTGCTGCGGGCCGGGGAGGGCTGGCTGCCGGACCACCCGGAGCAGGAGCTGATCACCAGCCGCTATCTGGCGCGCCGTTCGACGCTCACCCGGCAGGCCATGGAGCGGCTGGAACTCGTACGGCTCGCCGAGACGGACGACAGCGCGGTCGAGGAGATCGACAACGCCGTCGACGAACGGACGGACACCGAGGAGGCGCCCGTACCGCTCGCGGTCCGGCGGCGGGAGGCGATCGTCGCCGCGCTGCGGGCGGCCGGTGCCGCCAGGGTGCTCGATCTCGGCTGCGGACAGGGCCAGTTGGTGCAGGAACTGCTCAAGGACACGCGGTACACCGAGATCGTCGGGGTCGACGTGTCGATGCGGGCGCTCACCGTCGCCGCGCGGCGGCTCGGCCTGGACCGGATGGGGGAACGGCAGTTCGCGCGCGTCACCCTCGTCCAGGGCTCGCTCGCCTACACCGACAAGCGGCTCAAGGGGTACGACGCGGCGGTGCTCAGCGAGGTCGTCGAACACCTCGACCTGCCGAGGCTGCCCGCCCTGGAGTACGCGGTGTTCGGCTCCGCGCGCCCCAGGACGGTGATCGTGACGACCCCGAACGTCGAGTACAACGTCCGCTGGGAGACCCTCCCGGCCGGCCACGTCCGGCACGGCGACCACCGCTTCGAGTGGACGCGCGCCGAGTTCAGGACCTGGGCGGGCGAGGTGGCCGAACGGCACGGCTACGGCGTGGAGTTCGTACCGGTGGGGCCCGACGACCCCGAGGTGGGCCCCCCGACCCAGATGGCTGTTTTCGCACTGCGCGCACAGGACACGCGCGCTCAGGACACGCACGTACAGGACACGCACGTTCAGGACCCGAAGGAGGCGAAGGCCGCATGAGCGACAACGAGACCGGGGTGCGTACCCTGCCCGTCACCGACCTCTCCCTCGTCGTGCTGATCGGCGCGTCCGGGTCGGGCAAGTCCACCTTCGCCCGGCGGCACTTCAAACCGACCGAGGTGATCTCGTCGGACTTCTGCCGGGGCCTGGTCGCCGACGACGAGAACGACCAGAGCGCCAGCAAGGACGCCTTCGACGTCCTCGGCTACATCGCTGGCAAGCGCCTCGCGGCGGGCCGCCGCACCGTCGTGGACGCGACCAGCGTGCAGTCGGACAGCCGCAGGCAGCTGATCGAACTGGCCAGGAAGCACGACGTACTGCCCATCGCCATCGTGCTCGACGTGCCCGAGGAGGTGTGCGCCGAACGCAACGCCGCGCGCACCGACCGCGCCGGCATGCCGCGCCGCGTCATCCAGCGGCACATCCGTGAACTACGGCGCTCACTCAAGCAGTTGGAGCGTGAGGGCTTCCGGAAGGTGCACGTCCTGCGGGGCGTCGAGGAGGTCGAGACCGCCGAGGTCCGTACCGAGAAGCGGTACAACGACCTGACCCACCTCACCGGCCCCTTCGACATCATCGGCGACATCCACGGCTGCGCTGCCGAACTGGAGTCGCTGCTGGTGAAGTTGGGCTACGCGGACGGCGTGCACCCCGAGGGGCGTACGGCCGTGTTCGTCGGCGACCTCGTCGACCGCGGCCCCGACTCCCCGGGCGTCCTGCGCCGGGTGATGTCCATGGTCGGCTCGGGCGACGCCCTGTGCGTACCGGGCAACCACGAGAACAAGTACGGCCGCCACCTCAAGGGCCGCAAGGTCCAGCCCACCCACGGCCTCGCCGAGACCATCGCCCAGATGGAGCACGAGAGCGACGAGTTCAAGGAGCAGGTGAGGGAGTTCGTGGACGGGCTGGTCAGCCACTACGTCCTCGACGGCGGCGGCCTCGTCGTCTGCCACGCGGGCCTGCCCGAGAAGTACCACGGCCGTACGTCGGGCCGGGTGCGCTCGCACGCGCTGTACGGCGAAACCACCGGCGAGACCGACGAGTTCGGGCTGCCCGTGCGCTATCCGTGGGCCGAGGACTACCGGGGCCGGGCGGCCGTCGTCTACGGCCACACCCCCGTGCCGGAGGCCACCTGGCTCAACAACACCATCTGCCTGGACACCGGAGCCGTGTTCGGCGGCAAACTCACCGCGCTGCGCTGGCCGGAACGCGAACTCGTCGACGTACCGGCCGAGAAGGTCTGGTACGAGCCGGTCAGGCCGCTGGCCTCCGAGGCGCCGGGCGGCCACGAGGGACGGCCGCTCGACCTCGCGGACGTGCACGGCCGCCGCGTCGTCGAGACCCGGCACGCCGGCCGCGTCTCCGTGCGCGAGGAGAACGCCGCCGCGGCCCTGGAGGTCATGAGCCGCTTCGCCGTGGACCCCCGCCTGATGCCGTACCTGCCGCCGACGATGGCGCCCACGGCCACCTCCCGTGTGGAGGGCTACCTGGAGCACCCTGCCGAGGCCTTCGAGCAGTACCGGGCCGACGGGGTCGAGCGGGTCGTGTGCGAGGAGAAGCACATGGGGTCGCGGGCGGTGGCACTGGTGTGCCGGACCGCGGAGACCGCGCGCGAACGCTTCGGGACGACGACCGGGGTCACGGGCGCGCTGTACACCCGTACGGGCCGCCCCTTCTTCCCGGAGCCGACCGGTGGTTCCGGCGGCTCCGACGGTCTGGGCGCGGGTGCCTCCCTCACCGAGGAGATCCTCGGCCGGGTGCGGGACGCCGCCACGGAGGCCGGTCTGTGGGAGGAACTGGAGACGGACTGGCTGCTGCTCGACGCCGAGCTGCTGCCCTGGTCGCTCAAGGCCTCCGGGCTGCTGCGCTCGCAGTACGCCGCCGTGGGCGCCGCGGCCGGGGCGGTGTTCCCGGGTGCGGTGGCCGCGCTGGAGAGGGCCGCGGCGCGGGGCGTCGAGGTGGGCGACCTGCTCACCAGGCAGCGGGAACGGGCCGTCGACGCGGCTGCCTTCACCGACGCGTACCGGCGGTACTGCTGGCCCACGTCCGGTCTGGAAGGAGTGCGGCTCGCCCCCTTCCAGCTCCTCGCCACCCAGGGCCGGAGCCTGGCGGCCGTACCGCACGACGAACAGCTGGCCCTGATCGACCGGCTGGTGACGGCCGACCCGTCCGGGCTGCTGAGCACCACCCGACGCCTCTTCGTCGACACGGCAGACCCGGCGTCGGTACAGGCCGGGATCGACTGGTGGCTGGAGATGACCGGCCGCGGCGGCGAGGGCATGGTCGTCAAGCCCGTCCGGGCGGTGGCCCGCACGGCCAAGGGCCGACTGGTCCAGCCGGGCATCAAGTGCCGGGGCCGGGAGTACCTGCGGATCATCTACGGGCCGGAGTACACCCGCCCCGAGAACCTCGACCGCCTGCGAGGCCGCTCCCTCAACCACAAGCGCTCCCTCGCCCTGCGGGAGTACGCCCTGGGCCTGGAAGCGCTGGACCGGCTCGCCGACGGGGAGCCGCTGTGGCGGGTGCACGAGGCGGTGTTCGGGGTGCTGGCGCTGGAGTCGGAGCCGGTGGATCCTCGGTTGTAGGGTTTTCCTCGCCCCCCGTATCGCGCTGACGCGCTCGTCCTCAAACACCGGACGGGCTAGGAATTAGCCTCTCCGGCGTTTGAGGAGCGGGGGTTCGGGGGCTGGCCCCCGAGTCGTTGACGGGACGGGTAGGGGCGGCGGGGGCGAGGAAACCCTCACCCCACCAACCGCAGCCGCCGCCCGCAAACCCCCACCCGCACCGTCTGCCCCCACGTGAGTTCCAGTGCGTCTCCCTCCATTCCGTCGCCGAACGCGATCAGGCGTTCGGATTCGGCGGTGAGGGTGAGGTGGGAGGTGGACGACAGCTGGCCCGCCACCTGGGACGTGCCGGTTGCCGGGGACGGCCAGGCCTCGCGGACGCACCACACCAGGCGGTCCTCCGTGGGGCGGGGGAGGGGCAGGGGGTTGCCTCGTTCCTGCCATACCGACCTGATCCATCCCGTCGCCCCCGTCCCCGTGCCCACCAGCACCCCGGAGGAGGCCTGCGCCTCGATCACGTCTTCGTCGGCCGTGGAGGCTCCACTGTTCTCGATTCCCAGGCGGTACCGGGCCGTCTGGTGGCCCGCCGCCCCCAGGTAGATCTCGTTCAGGGCGAGCAGTCGTTGTGTGTCGTCGGCGACCGCCTCGACCATGGTGAGTTCGTCCACGGACGTCGTGGCCGAGAGTGCCGCGGGCAGCAACTTGCCCGCGTCCGTGGGTCGGTGGCGTACCAGGACGCCCGCGTTGCGGCCGGGATCCGCGTCGATGCCCACCACCGGCTGGCCGCTGAGGTATTTGGCCGCGTTCGCCACCAGGCCGTCCTGGCCGACCACGACCACCACGTCCTCCGGGGCGAACAGGAAACGGTCCAGGTCGGCTCGTTCGACGCGGCTCTGACGCCAGGTCAGAGGGATCGCCGCGGTCACGTCGGACAGCGCGCGCCTCGTGCGGTGGTGGCGTTCCGCGACCTCCTCGATGTCCCGGCCGCGTGAGGAGAGGAAGAAGGCGGCCTGCCCGTGCGTGCCGTGGTGGGCCACCAACTCGTCGTACTCCGTGGTGCGGTGGACCAGTACGATCCGCGGGGCGAGGCTCATGTGCCGTCCTGTACGCCCAGCTTGGCCAGCAGGCCGGTCAGTACGTCCGGCGAGATGGTCACGCTGTCGATGTTCGGCAGGTTCTCCGCGAGCCGCGTCCCGGTGAGGGCGTGCAGCGTGCTGACGTCGACGTCCGCGTGCACCCGCAGCCAGGCGGCCTGGGCCTGCGCCCGCGCCTCCCCGACCTCGCGCGCCGCCTCGGCCTCCGCCCGCGCGAGCCGTACCGTCCGTTCGGCCTCCGCCTTGGCCAGCCGCTCGGTCCGCCTGGCCTCGGCGTCCGCGAGCTGTACGGACCGTTCGGCCTCCGCCCCGGCCAGCTTCACCGTACGGGCCGCCTCGGCCTCGGCGCGTACCGCGTCCGCCGACGCGTGCTCCTCCGCCTCGCGGCGCGTGTTCGTTCCGCGCTGCTCGACCAACTGCTCCTCGCGCCGGGCGAGTTCGATCTGGCTCGCCAGTTCGTTCTCGGCGATCGCCCGCTCCCGTTCGACGGCCACCGCCCGCCGCTCGTACGTGGCGCGGTCCGCCTCCTGCTGGATCTGCTCGCGGGCCGGGGTGCGCAGGGCCCGCTCCACCTCCGGCTCCGGGCGCAGCGCCACCACGCGCACGGCGACCACCTCGATGCCGGTCGCGGGCAGCCGCGGCTCCGCCGCCAGCCCGGCCGCGACCCGCTCCCGTACCGACGCCACGCCGTCGACCAGCGCCGACGCCAGGGTCGTACGGGCCAGTACGTCCAGGGCGTGCTGCTGGGCCGACTCGGTCAGCAGGGTGCCCAGCTGCTCCAGCGGCGCGCCCCGCCACACCCCGGTGTCGGGGTCGATGGAGAAGTCCAGGCGGGCGGAGGCGAGTGCCGGGTCGCTGACGCGGTAGGTGACGGTCGCCTGCACCGCGATGTCCTGGAAGTCGGACGTACGGGCGTGGAAGGTCATCGCCAACTCGCGGTCGTCCACCGGCACTTCGGACAGCGCGGCGCTCAGCGCGCGGTACCAGAAGCTGAGTCCGGGTCCGTCGTGCAGCAGCTCCGCGCCGCGGTGGTGCCGGATGTGCGCGGTCGGAGCGCCGCGCAGGTGGCGCCAGCCCAGGCGCCGGGTGATGTCGGCCATCGGATTCCCCTCTTCCCCCTCGTTTGTCGTCCGGTCGACGATAACCAGTTCTCCCCTTAATAGTCAATAGGACTATTAAGGGGAGAGGGAGGGGTGTGGGAGTGCTCAGGCGAACGCGTGGGCGAAGAAAGTGCCGACCGGTGGGTCAAGCGGCCCTCCGGTGGTCAGGATGGAGTCATGGGATTCCACGTCGACTCCGAAGCCGGGCGGCTGCGCCGCGTCATCCTCCACCGGCCGGACCTGGAGCTCAAAAGGCTCACCCCCAGCAACAAGGACGCCCTCCTCTTCGACGACGTGCTGTGGGTGCGCAGGGCGCGCGCGGAGCACGACGGGTTCGCGGACGTCCTGCGCGACCGCGGCGTCACCGTCCATCTCTTCGGCGACCTGCTGACCGAGGCCATGGCCATCCCGGAGGCCCGGTCGCTCGTACTGGACCGGGTCTTCGACGAGAAGGAGTACGGGCCGCTCGCCACCGATCACCTGCGGGCCGCCTTCGAGAGCCTGCCGGCGGGCGAACTGGCCGAGGCGCTGGTCGGCGGGATGACCAAACGGGAGTTCCTCGACGCGCACCCCGAGCCGACCTCCGTGCGCTTCCACGTCATGGACCTCGACGACTTCCTCCTCGGGCCGCTGCCCAACCACCTCTTCACCCGCGACACCTCCGCCTGGATCTATGACGGCGTCTCCATCAACGCCATGCGCTGGCCCGCGCGCAGACGCGAGACCGTGCACTTCGAGGCGATCTACCGGCACCATTCGCTGTTCCGCGCGGAGACCTTCCATGTGTGGTCCGAGGGGCAGGCCGACTATCCGTCCACCATCGAGGGCGGCGACGTCCTCGTCATCGGCAACGGCGCCGTGCTCATCGGCATGAGCGAGCGGACCACGCCTCAGGCCGTGGAGATGCTTGCCCACAAGCTCTTCGCCACCGGTTCGGCGCAGTCCATCGTGGCGCTCGACATGCCGAAGAAGCGGGCACTGATGCACCTCGACACGGTGATGACGATGGTCGACGGCGACACCTTCACCCAGTACGCGGGCCTCGGCATGCTCCGCTCGTACACCATCGAACCGGGAGTCGGCGACAAGGAGCTCAAGGTCACCGACCATCCGCCGGAGCACATGCACCGCGCGATCGCCGCCGCGCTCGGGCTGAGCCGGATCCGTGTCCTGACCGCCACCCAGGATGTGCACGCCGCCGAGCGCGAGCAGTGGGACGACGGCTGCAACGTCCTCGCGGTCGAACCGGGCGTCGTCGTCGCGTACGAGCGCAACCAGACCACCAACACCCATCTGCGCAAACAGGGCATCGAGGTGATCGAGATCCCCGGCAGTGAACTGGGGCGGGGGCGGGGCGGCCCGCGCTGTATGAGCTGCCCGGTGCAGCGGGACGGTGTGGGCTGACCGGCCCGAACGGGAGCCGGGCGCGAACAGGGGGCCGTATAGAAATGTGGGTCGTCGTATAGAATTCCAAGAGTCCCTGTTGACGTAACCCTGGAGCGCCCCCATGGCGACAGTCCCGTACGCCCTCGCCGGCCGCCACTTCCTGAAGGAGCTGGACTTCTCGCAGGAGGAGTTCCGCGGCCTGATCGAGCTCGCCGCCGAGCTGAAGGCGGCGAAGAAGGCCGGGACGGAGATCCAGCGGCTGCGGGGCCGGAACATCGCGCTGATCTTCGAGAAGACGTCGACGCGTACGCGCTGCGCCTTCGAGGTCGCCGCCGCGGACCAGGGCGCGTCGACCACGTACCTCGACCCCTCCGGTTCGCAGATAGGGCACAAGGAGTCCGTGAAGGACACCGCGCGGGTGCTCGGCCGGATGTTCCACGCGATCGAGTACCGGGGCGACAGCCAGGAGGGCGTCGAGGAGCTGGCGGCCCACGCCGGGGTGCCGGTCTACAACGGTCTGACCGACGCCTGGCACCCGACCCAGATGCTCGCCGACGTGCTCACGATGGTCGAACACTGCGACCGGCCGCTGAACGAGATCGCCTTCGCCTACCTCGGCGACGCCCGCCTCAACATGGGCAACTCCTACCTGGTCACCGGCGCGCTGCTCGGCATGGACGTACGGATCGTCGCGCCCAGGGCCTACTGGCCCGCCGAGGAGGTCGTGGCACAGGCGCGCGAGCTGGCCGTGCTCAGCGGGGCGCGGATCACGCTCAGCGAGGAGGTCGGCGAGGGGGTCCTGGGCGTCGACTTCGTCGCCACGGACGTGTGGGTGTCGATGGGGGAGCCCAAGGAGGTCTGGGACGAGCGCATCACCGACCTCGGCCCGTACGCCGTGACCATGGACGTCCTGCGGGCCAGCGGCAACGCGGACGTCAAGTTCCTGCACTGCCTGCCCGCCTTCCACGACCTGGGCACCAAGGTCGGCCGCGAGATCCACGAGCGGCACGGGCTCGACTGCCTGGAGGTCACCGACGAGGTCTTCGAGTCGGCCCACTCGGTCGTCTTCGACGAGGCGGAGAACCGGCTGCACACGATCAAGGCGGTCCTGGTGGCGACGCTGTCCTGAGCGGTGTCCGGGGGCCGTCGGCCCGGGGCTGCGCGAGGGCCGTCAGGCGGACCCCGTCAGGCGGACCTTCGCTGGTGGGGTACCACCGGCAGCCGGAACCAGACCGCCTTGCCGGACTCCGTCGGGCGGTGGCCGCACGACGAGCTGAGGGTCCGGATCAGCAGCAGCCCGCGGCCGTGCTCCTGCCAGGGATCGGGCTCGCGCGACGGATCCGGGATCGTGAGGTCGCCCGGCGGGGACGGGTCCCGGTCGTGCACCTCGACCTGGCATCCGGTGGGCAGCAGCTCCACGACCAGCTCTATGGGCGCGTCGCCCCGGGTGTGCTCCACGGCGTTCGCCACCAGCTCCGCGGTGAGCAGCTCCGCGGTGTCGCAGTCGGCGGACAGCTCGATCTCCGCCAGCGCGGTACGGACCAGTGCGCGGGCGACCGGCACCGCCGCGACGGTGTGCGGCAGGGCGATGCGCCAGGAGGCTGGGGCGTGGGGCTCGTGCAAGGCGGATCCGTTCATGGAGCAGGATGTCCTGCTTTCAACTTTAGGAATGGTACGTCGCATCCCGACAGAGGCGCTCGGTGGGCTTTTTTCGGGACGTTCGGCCCGGTTCCGGGCTGTCTACCCGGAGGAACGGTTCGCCTCCCGGGACTGCTCCCGCCGTTACCGGGCTATCGACGAGTCGTGACTCGGTGACCGGTCGTGTCACGACAGCAGAAGGCCGGGCACCTTGTCGCTGGTGCCCGGCCTCGTACGGTCCTGCGGTCGGATCGGGGGTCGGATGGGTGAACGGGTCGGTGGTCGGGGCGGCGGTCAGATCGTGGCGGCTGCCTCGCTCAGGTCGACCATGCCCGCCGTCAGCGTCGCCCCGTCCGCCGGGTCGATCAGGATGAACGCGCCGGTACGGCGGCTGTCGGCGTAGTCGTCGAGCGCGAGCGGCTCGGCGGTGCGCAGGGTGATCCGGCCCAGGTCGTTGGCACGCAGCCCCGTCTCTCCCGCGGCCAGGCTCTTCACGACGGCCTTCACCGTGCGGGTCGTGTGTCTGACCAGCACACGGTCGCCGACGTGCAGCGGACGGTCGGCCAGATGGCAGACGGCGGCCCGGACGTCCCGGGTGAGCGCGGGCGCCGCCGCCCCGCTGGTGATCATGTCGCCGCGGGAGACATCGAGGTGGTCCGCCAGGCGCAGGGTCAGCGACTGCGGCGCGTACGCCTCCCGCACCTCCTCGCCGAGTACGTCGATGCCCTCGATCGCGGACGTCCCGCCGGAGGGGTGGACGGTCACGCGGTCGCCCACGCGCAGCGAGCCGGAGGCCAGCTGGCCCGCGTAGTGACGGGCCTCGCCGTGCCGGATCACGTACTGGACGGGGAACCGGGCGGGTGCGCCCGTCGGGTCGGCGCCGACCGGGACGGACTCCAGGTGCGCCAGCAGCGCGGGGCCCTCGTACCAGTCCATGTGCGCGGAACGGTCCACCACGTTGTCCCCGGCCAGCGCCGATACGGGGATCGGGGTGAAGCCAGGCAGATCCAGCTCGGCGGCGTGGCCCGCGAAGTCCTCGACGATCCGGTCGAATTCCTTCGCCTCGTACCCGACGAGGTCCATCTTGTTGACGGCGAGCACGACGTGCGGGACGCGCAGGAGAGCGGCGATCGCCGCGTGGCGGCGGGTCTGCTCGACGACGCCGTTGCGCGCGTCGACCAGGATGATCGTCAGTTCGGCGGTGGAGGCGCCTGTGACCATGTTGCGGGTGTACTGCACGTGGCCCGGGGTGTCGGCGAGGATGAAGCGGCGCTTGGCGGTGGCGAAGTAGCGGTAGGCGACGTCGATGGTGATGCCCTGTTCGCGTTCGGCGCGCAGGCCGTCGGTGAGCAGGGCGAGGTCGGGGGTGTCCTGGCCGCGGTTGCGGGAGGCGTGTTCGACGGCTTCCAACTGGTCGGTGAGGACCGACTTGGAGTCGTGCAGCAGGCGGCCCACGAGGGTGGACTTGCCGTCGTCGACGGAACCGGCGGTCGCGAACCGCAGGGTGTCGACCGAGGAGCCGGGCACGGCCGTCGTGGGCTCGGCGGATCCGATGGTGCTGGTCATGGTTAGAAGTACCCCTCGCGCTTGCGGTCTTCCATCGCGGCCTCGGACATCTTGTCGTCGGCGCGGGTGGCGCCCCGCTCGGTGAGCCGGGAGGCGGCGATCTCGGTGATCACGGCCTCCAGCGTGGTGGCGTCGGAGTCGACCGCGCCCGTGCAGGACATGTCGCCGACCGTGCGGTACCTGACCTGCCGTTTCTCGATGGTCTCGCCGTTCCTGGGGCCGCCCCAGTCGCCGGCGGTGAGCCACATGCCGGCGCGTTGGAAGACGTCCCGTTCGTGCGCGAAGTAGATCTCGGGCAGGTCGATGCCCTCGCGGGCGATGTACTGCCACACGTCGAGTTCGGTCCAGTTGGAGAGGGGGAAGACGCGGACGTGTTCGCCGGGGGCGTGGCGTCCGTTGTAGAGGTTCCACAGTTCGGGGCGCTGGCGGCGGGGGTCCCACTGGGAGAACTCGTCGCGCAGGGAGAAGACGCGTTCCTTGGCGCGGGCCTTCTCCTCGTCCCGGCGTCCGCCGCCGAAGACGGCGTCGAAGCGTTCGGCCTGGATCTTCTCGGTGAGGGGCACGGTCTGGAGCGGGTTACGGGTGCCGTCGGGACGTTCCCGCAGCACACCACGGTCGATGTAGTCCTGTACGGAGGCCACATGGAGCCGCAACCCATGCTTTTTGACCGTGCGGTCCCGGTATTCCAGGACTTCGGGAAAGTTGTGTCCTGTGTCCACATGGAGCAGGGAGAAGGGCACCGCGGCGGGTGCGAACGCCTTCAGTGCCAGGTGGAGCATGACGATGGAGTCCTTGCCGCCGGAGAAGAGCACCACCGGCCGCTCGAACTCGCCCGCCACCTCACGGAAGATGTGCACCGCCTCGGACTCCAGCGCGTCCAGATGGCTCAAGGCGTAGGGGCGTACGGGCGCCCAGGCAGTCGTCGTCGAGAGAGTCACACCAACCCCCTGGCCGCCAGCACCGCGTGCACCGCATCCGCCGACTGCTCGGGTGTCTGCGACCGCGTGTCCAGCGCGAGCGCCGGGTCGAGCGGGGGCTCGTACGGGTCGTCGACGCCGGTGAGCCCGGTCAGCCGGCCGGCCGCCTGCCGCGCGTACAGGCCCTTCACGTCCCGCTCGCTGCACACCTCGACCGGTGTGGCGACATGCACCTCGATGTAGGGCGTCCCGCTCGCCTCGTGGCGCTTGCGCACCGCCTCGCGGCTGTCGGCGTACGGGGCGATGACGGGGACGACGGCGAGGACGCCGTTGCGGGCCAGTACCTCGGCGACCAGGCCGATGCGCTGCACGTTGGTGTTGCGGTCCTCGCGGGAGAAACCGAGTCCCGCGGAGAGGAAGCGGCGGATCTCGTCGCCGTCGAGGACCTCCACGCGATGGCCCTCGGCGCGCAGCCGGCCGGCGAGGAAGCGGGCGATCGTCGTCTTGCCCGCGCTCGGCAGCCCGGTGAGCCAGACGGTGGCCCCCTGAGCGGTCGGGGGCTTCTGGCGGCCCCTTGCCGTGGTGGTCATGCGTGGTGTCCTTTCGCGGCGTCGGCAATGCGGTGCCGTTGTTCGGGAGAGGCAAGTTCGCTGAACAGGGCCTCCCAGCGCGGGTGCACCGCGTCCGGGCCGTACGAGGCCGCCGTCAGCACGGCCGCGACGCCCATGTCGGCGCGCAGCGCCCGGTCGCCCATCAGCCTGGCCATGGACTCGGCGAGCGCGTCGGGGTCCTCGGGCGGTACCAGCAGGCCGTCGACGCCGTGGGTGAGCACGTCCGAGGGGCCGGTCGGACAGTCGAAGGCCACCACCGGCAGCGAGTGGCTCATCGCCTCGATCATCACCATCGGCAGTCCCTCGAAGCGCGAACTGAGCACGTAGAAGGAGGCCTTGGCGAGTTCGTCGTCCAGCCGGTCCGTGTGACCCATCAGGAACACATGGTTGTAGAGGTGGTGCTGCTCGAT
Source organism: Streptomyces sp. NPDC127119 (assembly GCF_042677425.1). Taxonomy (NCBI): domain Bacteria; kingdom Bacillati; phylum Actinomycetota; class Actinomycetes; order Kitasatosporales; family Streptomycetaceae; genus Streptomyces; species Streptomyces sp. NPDC127119. The sequence goes on from NZ_JBHXTO010000001.1 coordinate 198,400, forward strand.
GAGCGCGCGCAGCTCGGCCTTCTTCTCGCCGCTGCCGTAGATCCTCAACTGCCAGTCGGGATACGCCTCGACGAGCCTCGCCCACGCCGGTATCAGCAGGTCGAAGCCCTTCTGCGGGAAGAGCCGCCCGGCCGCCACCGCGATCTTCGACCGCTGGTCCGACGGAACCTGGTCGAGGGAGTGCACGGCGTTGGGGATGCGCACCACCCGGGCGCCGGGCAGCAGTTGCTCGTACTCCTCGCGGTCCCGTTCCGTCAGGACGGCGACCGCGTCGAAGCGCGCGTAGGTCTCCCGGATGCGTCGCTGCACATCACGTTTGTGCGTGCCGTGGTTCATGTGTTCCTGCGCCACCCGCACGACACAGCCCGTCGCGTGCTCCGCGGCGAGGAAGTTGAGCGCGGGCCGGGTGGTCACGAGGATGCCGTCGCGCAACGAGGAGAGGTACGCGATCAGCCGCTGCTCCACGTACCGGTTGAAGTACCGGTAGCCGAACTCGCCCGACGGGATGTGCCGTGCGGGCCGCTCGGTCAGCCGCCCGCGGCGCCAGTCCCGCCAGCGGCCTGCCACGCCCTGGCCGGGGGAGTGGGCGCTCTCGCGCAGGTCGACGACCGTGCTGACGCGGACGCGCGGGTCGAGCGGGAACTGGAGGTCGTCCCGGCGGCGCAGCGCGCTCACCAGCTCGACCTGCCAGCCCGCCTGCACCAGGGAGTTGGCCTGGTTCATCACCGTACGGATGGTGCCGCCGCGGCCGTAGGCGTGCAGCAGGAGATAGCGGACCTTCGGCCGTCCGGTCGCGTCCGCCCGGAGCCCGGCCGCGTCCGCCCGATGCCCGGTCGTGTCCACCCGGTGCCCGGTCGTCTGATGGCCCGTCATGAGGCGCCTCCCGTACGACACTCCAGTGAAAGGTTGTCCTTCACCGTGTAGTACGGGCGCACGCGCAGACCGCGTACGTGCTGCTCGGGGAAGACCATGATCTTCTTCTTGCCGTGGATGTCGTCCAGTTGGCGTCCGGCCCTCAACCGGGCCTCGCCGTCGGTGAGATGGATGTCCCACTCCTCGATCCCGGCGGGGTCCGGCGTCACCAGGTCGGCGAGGGGCAGCTCGCCCTCGAAGCGGTCGCCCTTCACCTGCGCGGGGTAGTCGAGCGGGCGGCCGGTGTGACCGCGGCGGGTGAGCAGCAGCCGCCAGTCGCCCTCGGCGGGACGTCCGTGGATGCGACCGACGAGCCGTACACGGCCGTCGCGCGGCCACACCTCCGCTATCTCGGCGTGCGGCTTCACGAGCTGTATCCCCAGGCCGTGCACATGGGCCGCAGCAGCTCCGGGATCTCGTCCTCGGCGGGCAGCGCGCGTCCGCTCTGCACCCGGCCGGTGCGGATCTTGTCCCGCCAGTCGCCGAGGCCCTTCACCACCTGGGTGTCGTCGCGGCGGCCGTAGTCCAGCATCGACGGTTCGAAGCCGACGCCGAGGAACGCGCAGAGGTCGCGCATCTCCTGCTCGGCGTCGGCGGTGAGGTCCTCGTAGCGCAGGGTGTGGTGGGTGGCGTCGCCGCCGGGGCGGCCGTCCGGGTGGCTGCCGCCGGCCGCCTGCCGGGCGTTCTCGACGGCCTTCATGTAGCGCAGGGCGTCGGCCGCGGCCTCGTCGAAGGTCCGCTTGTCGGGGTCGCCCTCGTGCCAGGACCGGGCGATGGACACCGGGTGGCGGAGCAGGAAGACGAAGCGGGCGTCGGGCCAGCAGTCCCGGATGCGCCGGTGGACGAACGCGTTGCTCGGCGTCTTCTCGACCAGCACGTCCTTGCCCGACCTGACCAGCTCCCGGTGCAGGACCCGGTCCCAGAGCAGGTGCTCCAGGTCGCCCCGCTCCAGGTCGAGGGCGCTCATGGCGCGCTGCGAGAGTCTGCTGCCGAAGTCGACCTCAAGACGGCGGATGTGCAGCTCGTGCGGGGAGTGGAGGAGCGGGTGAGCGTTCAGGAGCATCCGCAGCAGGGTCGAGCCGGAGCGCACGGGAGACATGATGAAGACCGGCCGCCGCAGCAGCCGGTCCGTGGCGAGATCCCCGGGGGCCGGACATTGGTACACCGGCGTGGGCCGCTTGCCGGGTTTCGCCCCGGCTCCGGCCCTGGTCGGCTGTGGCGGCGCGGCGGGAGCGGCCCGGCGCACCTGAAGGCCGGTGGTGGCGGAGAGCGCCCGGTTCAGATTGCCCATCAGACTCATGGGTCCCGACGCTAGGTAAGGATTATGAGAAGAGGGATTGAGCGACCTGAGCGTTGCCTTAGCGACGAGGATTGTGCCTCACGTCACATGGGTTCGGGTTTCGGTGTGGTGTGGCGCCACATGTGGTGCGGCATCACGTGAATTCTGGCCTGGATTCAGGCCTGGATCCGAGCCCGGATTCGGGCCCGGGTTCGGCAAGGCCTTTGGGGACGCCCGCGAAGGCCGCCCCGGCGTCCCGAAGCCGCTCGTGCAGGGCCCGGAAGACGGCGGCGGAGCGGGCTCCGGGCCACTCCGGCGGCAGCAGCGAGGCGGGCAGTCCCGGATCGGTGTACGGGAGGTGGCGCCAGGAGTCGAGGGCGAGCAGATAGTCGCGGTACGCCTCTTCCGCGGGGGTGTCGGCCCTGTTCTCCCAGTCGTGCAGCACGCGCGCGTGCCGGTCGAGGAACGCCTCGTGCTGCTTGGCGATGCCGGCGAGGTCCCACCAGCGCGCGACCGCCTCGGCCGTCGGCGCGTATCCCAGGTGTGCGCCGCGGAACAGATCCACGTACGCGTCCAGTCGCAGCCGTTCCAGCGTGTGGCGGGTCTCTTCGTAGAGGCGGGCCGGGGCGATCCACACGCCGGGGGCGGCCGTCCCGAAACCGAGGCCGGCCAGGCGTGAGCGCAGTACGTGACGTTTCTGCCGCTCGGACTCCGGCACGGAGAACACGGCGAGGACCCAGGTGTCGTCCTCGGGCGGCGAGGCCGCGTAGACCCGGCGGTCGCCGTCGTCGAGGAGCTGCCGCGCGCCCGGCGACAGGACGTACCCGGCGGCGCCGGTCTCTGTGCGGGCCGGCAGGAGCAGCCCCCTGCGTTTGAGTCTGGACACCGACGAACGTACGGAGGGCGCGTCCACGCCGGCCGCGGCGAGAAGCCGGATCAGCTCGGCGACGGGTACGGGACCAGGGGCGAAGCGGCCGTACGCGCCGTAGAAGGTGACGATGAGGGACCGGGGGGCGTGCTGCTCGGACACGTTGATCACTCTAGATCGTCACCGTCACGCGAGATCACCATCCGGGGGCAGGGGCTCACTTTCCGTTCGTACGGAACGGCCTTGCGTGCGTGCCGGGTTGACGTTCTCGGGCCTGGCGGAGGCGCGCGGTACGTCGGCGCCGGGCCGGCCACTGTGGTGCGGCACCACATGTCCGGAGGCCTGTCGGTGTCGCATCAGAAGCGTATCGGCTTCGTGACGGCAGTCAACGGGTCGCGATAGGGCGTCCGGGGCCGAGGAAGGTCGGGCCGTGACGTCGCGAGGGCCGGGAGAGGGCCGGGGAGAGGTCAGGCGGCGATGGCCAGCTGCTCGACCGGCACCCGGTGCGGGGCGACGACCCGTCCGTCGGGCAGCAGCGCGCCGGTGTCGTCGAAGACGATCGCGCCGTCGCACAGCAGGTACCAGCCCTGCTCGGGGTGCGCGGAGACGATGTGCGCGTCGGAGCGGTGCGAACCGTCCGAGCGGTCCGCGCGGTCGGAGCGGGCGGCGGACGGGCACGAAGACCGGTGAGAACACATGGTGAGCCTCCACGTGCGAGGAGTCGGGCGGCGTTTTCGTCGCCCGTATGGATAGACCATGCGCCCGCCGCGAACTCATCGGAACAGCCGGACGGGAACGGTGACAACACGCGGACAACACTCGGACGAGTCCAGGACGGACGGTGCGGACCCGTGGTGCGCACCCGTGGTGCGGGCACGCCGTCAACTCGCCACCAAAGGGGTGAGGGTCACGCCCGCGGGTCCGCCGGGCCGGTACCCCTGGAGGCCCTCGCTCCACCCCCACTCCGGGAGGTACTCCGATGAGATTTCACCAGGTCGTCAGTTCGGCCACCGTCACGGCGGCGCTGCTGCTGCTCGCCGCGCCGTCCGCGGGCGCGGTGTCCGGGCAGGGCGGCTCCGCCGGACAGGCAGCCCAGGCAGCCCCGGCGGTCGCGGCAGGAACGTCCCGGCTGTCGGAGACGGTGACCGTCGATCCGACGGGCCGCCTCGCCGCCGACGGCACCGTCACCCTGTCCGGCACGTACCGCTGCACGGGCGGCACCGGCCGGACCTTCGTCAGCTCCTCCCTGAGCCAGGGGGAGAGCAAGGTACGCAAGGGCGTGGGCGGCACGCAGGCGGTGTGCGACGGCGCCGAGCACCGCTGGACGAACACGGACCGGACGGACCCGGGCCGCTTCGAACCGGGCGCGGCGACGGTCGAGGCGTCGGTGATGGAACTGCGCTCCGGCGGCCTGCCGCTCCCGATGTTCCACGCGGCCGCCGAACGGTCCGTGACGCTCGTGGCACCCGAGGCGTCCGAGATGTCGCCCGTCGTTCGCTGACGTCCGGTGAGGCCCGCTGACGTCACGTCAACGGCGTCACGTCCCGGCCGTGCCCCGGGCGCCCCCCGCCCGGGGGCCGGCCCGCGGGGCGGGCGGTCCGGGGGCCGGGGCCGCCGGCGGGGTGACGTGACGGCCCGCCGCGGGCCCCGCGCGGG